>NZ_JBIWAL010000034.1:56474-58926 GCF_044760045.1 Pseudomonas sp. NPDC098747
GTTGTCGATGTCTACGCCTTAATTGTCCGCCTTGACGCGAACCTTGACGTTGTAATCCACAACGCGTTTGACAGCTACAAGAACCTTCATGGATTCCTCGTTACTCTCCGGTGAAAAGAAAGTCGCCTAGGCGAACCTGGCGGTTGATGCTCATCGGGTTACAAGGGCACCTCTAAAAACGCCGGCCTGTATACGAGGTGATTCCACGCTGCGAAGTGCTGTGACCGTTCGTCAGTGGTGACCGACAAGTCATGCCTCTTCACGGTGTGTAAACTGCGCGCCGGACTTGCGCTGCGCATCACCTTGTATTGCCTACGCCCTGTCTTTAGAGGTGCTCTTGAAACCGCCAGTCTGCCTACGGCGAGCGCAAAACCGCCCGTATATTGACCGGAACGCCTATTCCGGTCAATACAGCAAAATGACCATTCATAAGCCGCGCTTCTTTGATTTATCTGGGCTGGAGCCGATTCAAACAAACGTTTGTATTGGACGCTAGGAGTGGTGTAGATATAATGCGCCCCCTAGAGAGAACGGTGGCTTCTCCTTTATCCCCTTGACGTTAACGTAAAGGCGGAACGGAAGCGACATCAAACCTCCATATTAGAAAAAAAACTGTTGAGCCTTGAGTAGGAGATAGCCTGTGGAACGCGAATACATGGAATTCGACGTGATCATCGTCGGTGCCGGCCCCGCTGGCCTGTCCGCCGCCTGCCGCTTGAAGCAGAAGGCCGCCGAAGCCGGTAAGGAAATCAGCGTCTGCGTGGTCGAAAAAGGCTCCGAAGTCGGCGCACACATCCTTTCCGGTGCCGTATTTGAACCACGGGCTCTGAACGAACTGTTCCCGGACTGGAAAGAACTCGGCGCCCCGCTGAACACGCCAGTTACCCGCGATGACATTTTCGTACTGAAAAACGCCGAAAGCGCGCAGAAAATTCCTGACTTCTTTGTGCCCAAGACCATGCACAACGAAGGTAACTACATTATCTCCCTGGGCAACCTCTGCCGCTGGCTCGCCCAGCAGGCCGAGAACCTCGGCGTGGAAATCTACCCGGGCTTCGCCGCTCAGGAAGCACTGATCGACGAGCAAGGCGTGGTTCGCGGGATCATCACCGGCGACCTCGGTGTCGACCGCGAAGGCAATCCGAAAGAAGGCCTGTACACCCCGGGCATGGAGCTGCGTGGCAAATACACGCTGTTCGCCGAAGGTTGCCGTGGCCACATCGGCAAGCAACTGATCAAGCGCTTCAACCTCGACAGCGATGCCGACGCCCAGCACTACGGCATCGGTCTGAAAGAGATCTGGGAAATCGATCCGGCCAAACACCAGCCGGGCCTGGTGGTGCACACCGCCGGCTGGCCGCTGGAGATCATGGGCACCGAGAACACCGGCGGCTCGTTCCTCTATCACCTGGAAAACAACCAGGTGGTGGTCGGCCTGATCGTTGATCTGTCCTACAGCAACACTTACCTGTCGCCGTTCGACGAGTTCCAGCGCCTGAAACATCACCCGGTGCTGGCTCAGTACCTGGAAGGCGGCAAGCGCATCAGCTACGGCGCCCGCGCAATCAGCAAGGGTGGCCTGAACTCGCTGCCGAAGATGGTCTTCAAGGGCGGCGCGCTGATCGGTTGCGACCTCGGCACCCTGAACTTTGCCAAGATCAAAGGCAGCCACACCGCGATGAAATCCGGCATGCTCGCCGCAGAATCGGTGGCTGACGCGCTGTTCGCTGAAAAGGACGGCACTGAAGAGCTGACCGCTTACGTCGACGCTTTCAAGAAGAGCTGGCTCTATGACGAACTGTTCGCCAGCCGTAACTTCGGCCCGGCGATCCACAAGTTCGGCGCAATCGTCGGCGGCGGTTTCAACTGGCTGGACCAGAACATCTTCGCCGGCAAACTGCCGTTCACCCTGCACGACACCAAGCCAGACTACGCCTGCCTCAAGCTCGCGGCCGACTGCAAGAAAATTGACTACCCGAAACCCGACGGCAAACTCAGCTTCGATAAACTCAGCTCGGTGTTCATCTCCGGTACCAACCACGAAGAAGAACAGCCTTGCCACTTGAAGCTGACCGACCCGAGCATCCCGATCAGCAAAAACCTGCCGCTGTACGACGAGCCGGCACAGCGCTACTGCCCGGCCGGCGTGTACGAAGTGATCACCAAGGAAGACGGCGAGAAGCGCTTCCAGATCAACGCCCAGAACTGCGTGCACTGCAAGACCTGTGACATCAAGGACCCTTCGCAGAACATCACCTGGGTGACGCCGGAAGGCGCTGGCGGCCCGACTTATCCGAATATGTAAGGCGGATCGCTGAACAACAAGGCTCCCGAAATGGGGGCCTTTTTGTTGCCCATGTCGCGTCCTGAATAAGGTTTACACCTTCTGGCTTTTTATCAGGAGGGCGCAATGGATACGGGCGGAAGACGCAGTCAGAGAGATTACACGCTG
>NZ_JBIWAL010000035.1:0-11738 GCF_044760045.1 Pseudomonas sp. NPDC098747
GGTCTAGGTTTACAGGTCGTTGGCTTTTCACGGCTTTTTTTTCACACTGAAGAGCCCCTAACAATCAGGGCAAAGTTGTTGGGGAGTGCACTGGTCAGGTAACCACCACCCAGGGATGCGACCCCCAATAAAGCAGGCCCAAAAGCCCTTGGCGGTCGGTGGCCGAGTATAGACAGTTAGGCTACTAATGACAACGCAATCACCTACCCCAAATAGCGCATTGCACAAGTCGTATAAAAGGCGTAAATGGCAGTCAATTTCGAGGAAAAAGTGCACTTAAAGCCTTCTGGAGCAAGACTTTAGGCAAATTGACATTCGAATTTATCTCACTATAGTGGTGCGGGCCCTGCGTGGGGGGTCTGTCTGATGGTTCAAGCATAAATAGGAGGCCACATGGCTGACAAAAAAGCGCAGTTGATCATCGAGGGCGCAGCCCCCGTCGAGCTGCCCATTTTAACCGGCACCGTTGGTCCCGATGTAATCGATGTTCGGGGCCTGACGGCCACGGGCCGCTTCACTTTCGACCCTGGTTTCATGTCGACCGCCTCGTGCGAATCGAAGATCACCTATATCGACGGCGACAACGGCATTCTGTTGCACCGCGGCTACCCGATCGAACAGCTGGCTGAAAAGTCGGACTACCTGGAAACCTGCTATCTGCTGCTCAACGGCGAACTGCCGACCGCAGAACAGAAAGCCCAGTTCGTCAGCACCGTGAAAAACCACACCATGGTTCACGAACAGCTGAAAACCTTCTTCAACGGTTTCCGTCGCGACGCCCACCCAATGGCCGTCATGTGCGGCGTAGTCGGCGCCCTCTCGGCCTTCTACCACGACTCCCTGGACATCAATAACCCGCAGCATCGCGAAATCTCCGCGATCCGTCTGGTTGCGAAGATGCCGACTCTGGCAGCGATGGTTTACAAGTACTCCATGGGTCAACCCATGATGTACCCGCGCAACGACCTGACGTACGCGGAAAACTTCCTGCACATGATGTTCAACACCCCGTGCGAGATCAAACCGATCAGCCCGGTGCTCGCCAAGGCCATGGACAAGATCTTCATCCTCCATGCCGACCACGAGCAGAACGCATCGACTTCGACCGTGCGCCTGGCGGGTTCTTCGGGTGCCAACCCGTTCGCCTGTATCGCCGCCGGTATCGCCGCACTGTGGGGCCCTGCTCACGGTGGTGCAAACGAAGCCGTTCTGACCATGCTTGACGAGATTGGCGATGTGTCCAACATCGACAAGTTCATCGCCAAGGCCAAGGACAAGAACGATCCGTTCAAGCTGATGGGCTTCGGTCACCGCGTTTACAAGAACCGCGATCCTCGCGCGACTGTAATGAAGCAGACTTGCGACGAAGTATTGAAGGAACTGGGTATCAACAACGATCCGCAGCTCCAACTGGCCATGCGCCTGGAAGAGATCGCGCTGACCGACCCGTACTTCATCGAACGCTCGCTGTACCCGAACGTCGACTTCTACTCGGGGATCATCCTCAAGGCGATCGGCATTCCGACCAGCATGTTCACCGTGATTTTCGCGCTGGCACGTACTGTCGGCTGGATCTCCCACTGGAAAGAAATGCTCTCCAGCCCGTACAAGATTGGCCGTCCGCGCCAGTTGTACACCGGCTACGAGTCGCGTGACATTACCAAGCTGGAAGACCGCAAATAAGATTTGTCTTGCGATAATTTCTTAGTGTTGTACCGGGAACGGCCTCTATTTATATAGGGGCCGTTTTTGTTTGTGCCGGGACGGTTTTTTGGATTGGGGGCATATCCGTTGCTGCGGTAATGGCTGATTATGGTTTCGCTCTTACAGCGAGTCCCTTTTTCAAACGCCAAAAAGGAACCAAAAGGCTTGGCCCCCGGCGTACGGCGCCTCGCTGGGGCTCCGCGTTCCCTCGCTACGGTGTCCATCCGGGGGCATCGCCTCCGGTTTGCTTCGCTGCACCTCCTCTCGATGTGTTTGGCTTCGCCAAACGGCGCTACGCGCCTAACCCCCGGATGAACACCTCCGCTCGGCCTGCCGAAGGGGGCTAAGAGCAAGAGCAACATCAAAAGCCAGATCAAAAGCCCCTCACCCTAGCCCTCCCGAAACGTCGGACCGCCCAGAGGGAGAGGGGACTGAACGGGGTGTCTGGAAGAGTTACGCCGACGTGAAATACCGAGTCGAACTCAGATTCCGAAATGCCCCAAAATCGGCTCCCTCTCCCTCGGGAGAGGGCTGGGGTGAGGGGAGAATCCAACACAAGGCCAAAAGTTGACCACTGCAGAGGTGTCCGGAATTAGTTGCCCCCTGCACAAAACCAAAGCCGACCGCACCGCTTTTCACCACTCAACAGGATGAGCGTTAGCTCGGCTGCAGCTCTTGATCTAAAGCGCCCGTCGGCAGGCTGAGTGGAGGGATTGATCCGGGGGTGGGAGCGCAGCGACCGTTTGGCGAAGCCAAATGCATCGAGAGGAGGTGCAGCGCAGCAAACCGGAGGTGATGCGCCCGGATCAATCGCGGAGCGAAGGAACCCGAGCCACAGCGAGGGCCGAACGTCAGGGTAAAGCCTTTTTGGTTACTTTTTCGGCGCCTGGAAAAAGTGACCCGCCGTAAGGGCGGAACCATAATCAGCCATCACCGCAGCAACGGATATACACACCATCAACAAAACCCACACAGCCGCCCAATAAAAAATGCCCCAATCTCTCGATCAGGGCATTTTTCACTTAACGCAACTTACTCAATCAATCCCAAAGCCTTAGTGAGAAACCGCCCCACTCGCCCCCAACCCCGTCTGCGAACGCACAAACTGCGGGAAGAACAACGCACGTTCCCGATCCGCAGCCGCCGACTTGTCAGTGATCGAGAAGAACCAGATCCCCACAAACGCAATGATCATCGAGAACAACGCCGGGTACTCATACGGGAAGATCGCCTTCTCGTGATGCAGAATCTGCACCCAGATGGTCGGACCCAGCACCATCAAGCCCACTGCGCTGATCAGCCCCAACCAGCCACCGATCATCGCCCCACGGGTAGTCAGCTTCTTCCAGTACATCGAAAGCAACAGTACCGGGAAGTTACAGCTCGCCGCGATCGAGAACGCCAGGCCCACCATGAACGCGATGTTCTGGCTTTCGAACAGGATGCCCAAACCAATCGCCAGTACCGCCAAGGCAATCGTGGTGATCTTCGAAACGCGAATCTCGTCCTTCTCGTTCGCTTTGCCCTTCTTGATCACACTGGCGTACAGGTCGTGAGACACCGCCGAAGCACCCGCCAGGGTCAGGCCTGCCACAACCGCAAGGATGGTCGCGAAGGCTACTGCCGAAATAAAGCCAAGGAAGATGCTACCGCCCACTGCGTTGGCAAGGTGCACCGCCGCCATGTTGTTACCGCCCAACAGCGCGCCAGCAGCATCTTTGAAGGCCGGGTTTGTGCTGACCAGCAGGATCGCGCCGAAGCCGATGATGAACGTCAGGATGTAGAAGTAACCAATGAAGCCGGTTGCGTACAGCACGCTCTTACGGGCTTCTTTTGCATCACTCACAGTAAAGAAGCGCATGAGGATGTGCGGCAGGCCAGCGGTACCGAACATCAGCGCCAGACCCAGCGAGAATGCCGAAATCGGATCCTTCACCAGACCGCCCGGGCTCATGATCGCTTCGCCTTTGGCGTGCACCTTGATCGCCTCGGAGAACAGCGTGTTGAAGTCGAAGTTGACGTGTTTCATTACCATCAGTGCCATGAACGATGCACCGGACAGCAACAACACCGCCTTGATGATCTGCACCCAAGTGGTCGCCAGCATGCCGCCGAACAGCACGTACATGCACATCAGCACACCGACCAGAATCACCGCAACGTGGTAGTCGAGGCCGAACAGCAGCTGAATCAGCTTGCCGGCACCGACCATTTGCGCGATCAGGTAGAACGCCACCACCACCAGCGAGCCGCAAGCGGACAACGAGCGAATCTGGGTCTGCCCGAGGCGGTAGGACGCCACGTCGGCAAAGGTGTATTTACCCAGATTACGCAGACGCTCAGCGATCAGGAACAGAATGATCGGCCAGCCCACGAGGAAGCCGATCGAGTAGATCAGGCCATCGTAGCCGGAGGTGAACACCAGCGCGGAAATCCCCAGGAAGGACGCCGCCGACATGTAGTCACCGGCAATCGCCAGACCGTTCTGGAAACCGGTGATCTTGCCGCCGGCTGCATAGTAGTCGGCCGCGGAGTTGTTTTTCTTCGAAGCCCAGTAGGTGATGTACAAAGTCCCGCCGACGAACGCGACGAACATCAGGATCGCAGGAATGTTCAGCGGCTGTTTGGCCACTGCACCGGTCAAGGCCTCAGCCGCCCAGGCACCCGGTGCGAACACTGCAACGCTCAATAGAGCCAGTAGACGCCGGATCATTGCTGAGCCTCCTTGAGAATCGCATTGTTCAGATCGTCGAACTCGCCATTGGCGCGCTTTACGTAGATACCGGTCAGCACGAAGGCCGAAAGAATCAGCCCGACACCGATGGGGATGCCCCAGGTAATGGATGACTCAGGACTGATCTTCGCGCCCAGAATATGCGGCCCGTAAGCAATCAGAAGGATGAAACCGGAGTAAAGCCCAAGCATGATCGCCGAAAGAATCCAGGCGAACTTTTCTCGCTTGCTAACCAGTTCCTTGAATCGGGGACTGTTTTGAATCGAGAGGTAAATGCTGTCGTTCATTGTTTTTATCCTCGCAGCACAGATTATTGTTGGAACGATATCCACTGTATGCGGCTGCGAGCCAGGTTCCAGACGACCTTAGTAGTAGAACGCCATGACGTATTCGCCATTCTTGAGCACACACAAAAAACTGTGGGAGCTGGCTTGCCAGCGATGGCGTCGTGCCAATCGACTTATTAGCCAACTGACCGACCGCTATCGCGGGCAAGCCCGCTCCCACAGGGTTCGCGATGAAAAAGCTATTTCAGGTTATTTAGTCCAGTCAGCCACGCGCTCCGGGTGTTTGGCTACCCAGGCTTTGGCGGCCGCGTCAGGTTTTGCACCGTCCTGAATCGCCAGCATCACTTCGCCGATTTCGTCTTTAGAGGCCCACTGGAAGTTCTTCAGGAACTTGGCCACTTCCGGCGCCTTGGCATCAAGCCCTTTGCTGCCGATGCTGTTCACGGTTTCAGCCGCGCCGTACACGCCTTTCGGGTCGTCAAGGAAGCGCAGTTTCCATTTGGCGAACATCCAGTGCGGCACCCAACCGGTGACGGCGATGGATTCGTTTTTCTTCTCGGCACGGGTCAGCTCGGCGATCATGCCGGCACCGGAACTGGCCTTGAGCGAGTATTTGTCGAGGCCGTAATCCTTGATCGCCTGATCGGTCTTGAGCATCACGCCTGAACCGGCGTCGATGCCGACGATGCGATTCTTGAAGGTATCGTCGGTCTTCAGGTCTTCGATGGACTTGGCTTTAACGTACTCCGGAACGATCAAGCCGATTTTTGCGTCCTTAAAGTTCGGGCCGTAGTCGACGACCTGATCCTTGTTCTTCGTCCAGTAATCACCGTGGGTCACTGGCAGCCAGGCCGAGAGCATGGCGTCGAGTTTGCCGGTGGCCACGCCTTGCCACATGATCCCGGTGGCGACGGCTTGCAGCTTCACGTCGTAGCCGAGTTTCTGCTTGATCACTTCGGCCGCCACGTGGGTGGTCGCGACACTGTCGGACCAGCCGTCAACGTAACCGATGTTCAGGGTCTGTTTTTCAGCGCTGGCGAAAGTGGAGCTCATCGCAAGCGCCAGAGCGGCACCTGCGCCTAAAAGTCGTCGCATCTTCATCGTTACTTCCCCGAAATGCTGCGCCCGACGGATGCCGGGCATCGTCAACGTATTGTTATGGTGCACAGCGCCCCCATCACGCTTGACCGCAAACTCGTTAAAACATCAGCGCGATTGCCAACAAGGGTACTGACACCTTCGATCATCAACCTGACGCCCAAGGCGACCTGCTCTGCCAGCGACCTCAAGGCAACGAGAAACGACATTAGTTGGCCATTAACCGCGTCTATATAAATGACGCCAAATAATCCGCCCGAACTTTGCATGTCAAAAGCATGCAGGCCACCAACCGCTGGATAAATGCAGGTAACATGCGTCGCTTTGCAGCCACTCGGCCTGATCATGTCCGCGACGTCCCGCTTTCCTTTTCTTCCTTATCTCTTCGCCTGTCTGCTCGGGCTGTTTGCCTTCGGCGGCTTCTGGTATGGCCTCGGCAAACCGGTGATCCTGCCGGACGCCGCGACGCCGACGCACAAGCTGCAATGCGCCTCCTACACCCCGTTCGACAAAGACCAGTCGCCATTCGACGTACCGTTCAAGCTGCGCCCGGAGCGCATGGATGCCGACTTGGCGTTGCTGGCGACGCGATTTGAATGCATCCGCACCTACTCGATGACCGGCCTTGAAGCCCTGCCGGATCTGGCGCGCAAACATGGCCTGAAGTTGATGATCGGCGCCTGGGTCAACAGCAACCCGGTGGACAGCGAGAAGGAAGTCGACCTGCTGATCGCTTCGGCCAACGCCAACCCGGACGTGGTCAGCTCGGTGATCGTCGGCAACGAAGTGCTGCTGCGCAAGGAAGTCACCGGCGGGCAACTGGTGAAGCTGATCAACAAGGTGAAAAGCCAGATCAAACAACCGGTGACTTACGCCGATGTCTGGGAGTTCTGGCTTCAGCATCCGGAAGTCGCGCCTGCGGTGGATTTCCTGACCATTCACTTGCTGCCTTACTGGGAAGACGATCCGTCAAATATCGATGCGGCGCTGCAACACGTGGCGCAGGTGCGTCAGGTGTTCGGCAACAAGTTCGCCCCCAAGGACGTGATGATTGGCGAAACCGGCTGGCCGAGTGAAGGTCGCCAGCGTGAGACGGCGCTGCCGAGCAGGGTCAACGAGGCGAAGTTCATTCGTGGTTTTGTCGCGATGGCCGAGAAAGAAGGCTGGCATTACAACCTGATCGAAGCCTTTGATCAGCCGTGGAAGCGTGCCAGTGAAGGCGCGGTGGGCGGGTATTGGGGGTTGTTCGATGCCGACCGTCAGGACAAAGGCATACTCGCGGGACCGGTGACGAACGTGCCGTACTGGAAGCTGTGGCTGGCGGTCGGCGGTCTGATTTTCCTTGGCACGCTTATCCTCGGTGGTCGGGTGCGCAATACGCGCTCGGCACTGGTGCTGCCGCTGCTGGGCGCCCTCGCCGCTTGCTCGATCGGTGCCTGGGGTGATCTGGCATTCGTGACCACACGGTTTGCCAGCGAATGGCTGTGGGTCGGATTGCTGACGGTTTTGAATCTGTTGGTGCTGGGCCATGCCGCGCTGACCTTGAGCGCTCGCATTGGCTGGCGTGAACGCATCTTCAATCTGCTGGAGCGTCGTGCTGGTTGGCTAGTCGCGGCAGCCGGTTTTGCGGCGGCGGTGATGATGCTCGAGATGGTCTTCGATGCGCGTTATCGCAGCTTTGCCAGCATGGCGTTTGTCCTGCCGGCGCTGGTTTATCTGTGCCGCCCGGTGAGCGTGCCGCGTCGGGAGATTGCTTTGCTGACGTTTATCATCGGGGCAAGCATTGCGCCGCAGTTGTATCTGGAAGGGATGCAGAATCAGCAGGCCTGGGGTTGGGCGCTGGTCAGCGGGTTGCTGGTTGTGGCGTTGTGGCGCTGTCTTCGCGTTCGCACCCACTGATCTTCAGCGTCAGTGCCGGCCTCTTCGCGAGCAAGCTCGCTCCCACATTAGATTTGGGTGTTCCCCAATACCCTGTGGGAGCGAGCTTGCTCGCGAATGCTGACTATCAGACGCTACGAGACGCGCGGACCAAGCGCAACCCGCCAATCACCACCGCAAACACCGCCAACGTGGTGTTGTACAACGCCAGCGCGGGCAACCCGAACACCAGCGCCAACACCGCCAACCACCACCCTGCCCGCCCCGGCACGACAAAACCGATCAACGCCGCACCCAGCGCCGCCCAGCCCAACACCTTGAAGTGAATCATCAGCCCAAGGTTTGCGCGCAACTGGCATTCCCAGCGGCTGGCCTCATCGACGCAAATTCCCACCCATTTGCCATCTTCCATGAAGCCATAACGCGCGCCATAGCTGGCGGCCAGCCACAATGGCAACAAAACGAGCAACAGAATCACGGGCAAGCGGCGGGACATGAAACACTCCAATCTTCGGAAATCGGCGGCCAGCTTAATCCGCCGCCAACCATACGCAAGCAATAACAACAGTTAACTAGTCATACAATCGGTGCAACGTGTATCGTCCAGCTACTATTACTCCGAATTCTGCCTGTTTGGTGCCGCGGCATGGCACTTTGGCGCAAACCCGGTGGTCATAGCCTGCGAACTTCATTCGGCACCTTCCTCTTAGGGATCTCGTCATGCTCCATTCCTTGCGCTTCGCCGCGCTGTTCAGCGGCCTTATCTTGAGTGCGTCCGCACTGGCGGTGGATATCGACGCCGCCAGTTATGGCTACCCCCTGACCAACCCCTTCGAGGCGACCATCGCCACGACTCCGCCGGACTTGCGCCCGGAGTTGCCGCTGGACGAAGACATCAATCAGTCGGACCGTAGCGTCACCCTGCGTCCGGAACGCGAGTTCATCCTGCCGGACAACTTCTGGCCAGTGAAGAAGCTGACCTACCGCATCGCCGAACAGGACAAACCAGCGCCGCTGATCTTCCTGATCGCCGGCACCGGCGCGCGCTTCGACAGCACGCTCAATGAATACCTGAAAAAGCTCTACTACAAGGCCGGCTACCACGTCGTGCAGCTGTCTTCGCCGACCAGTTTCGACTTCATCAGCGCTGCCTCTCGCTTCGCCACCCCTGGGATTACCAAGGAAGACGCCGAAGACATGTACCGGGTGATGCAGGCCGTACGGGCGCAAAACCCGAATGTGCCGGTCACTGACTATTACCTCACCGGTTATAGCCTCGGCGCACTGGATGCCGCGTTCGTCGCTCATCTGGACGAGACCCGTCGCAGCTTCAACTTCAAGAAAGTTCTGCTGCTCAACCCGCCGGTCAACCTCTACACCTCGATCACCAACCTCGACAAGCTCGTGCAGACCGAGGTTAAAGGCATCAACAACAGCACCACCTTCTATGAACTGGTGTTGGGCAAGTTGACCCGTTACTTCCAGCAGAAAGGCTACATCGATCTCAATGACGCCCTGCTCTACGACTTTCAGCAGTCCAAGCAGCACCTGAGCAACGAGCAGATGGCGATGCTGATCGGCACTTCGTTCCGCTTTTCGGCAGCCGACATTGCCTTTACCTCGGACCTGATCAACCGTCGCGGCCTGATCACCCCGCCGAAGTTCCCGATCACTGAAGGCACCAGCCTCACGCCGTTCCTCAAGCGTGCGCTGCAATGCGACTTCGATTGCTACCTGACCGAACAGGTCATTCCGATGTGGCGCGCGCGCACCGACGGCGGCAGCCTGCTGCAACTGATCGACCAGGTCAGCCTGTACGCACTCAAGGATTACCTGCACGACAGCCCGAAAATCTCAGTGATGCACAACGCCGACGACGTGATCCTCGGCCCGGGCGACCTCGGTTTCCTGCGCAAGACCTTCGGTGATCGCCTGACCGTTTATCCACTGGGTGGCCATTGCGGCAACATTAACTACCGCGTCAACAGCGACGCGATGCTGGAGTTCTTCCGTGGCTAAATATCTCCTGCTGGTAGCAGCGTTCCTCTGTGCAGGCGTAGCCCAGGCCGACAACAGCAAAGCCAATGCACCGGTGGTGGTCGACAGCGATGGCTTCAAGGAACCGCTGACCAAACTCAAGTTCAACCCGGGCCTGGACCAGCGTGAATTCGAACGTTCGACGCTCAACGCGCTGAACGTCTATGACCCGCTGGAATCGTGGAACCGTCGGGTCTACCACTTCAACTATCGCTTCGACCAATGGGTGTTTCTGCCAGTGGTCGACGGCTATCGTTACGTCACGCCAAGTTTCCTGCGCACCGGCGTAAGCAACTTCTTCAACAACATTGGCGATGTGCCGAACCTGGTCAACAGCCTGTTGCAGTTCAAAGGCCAGCGCTCGATGGAAACCACCGCGCGCCTGCTGCTCAACACCACAATCGGCATCGCCGGCCTGTGGGACCCGGCCACCGCCATGGGCTTGCCGCGTCAGAGCGAAGACTTCGGTCAGACTCTGGGTTTCTACGGCGTACCGGGCGGTGCCTATTTCGTCCTGCCAATCCTCGGCCCGTCGAACATCCGCGACACCGCAGGCCTGGCCGTGGACTACACCGCCGAATCGGCGATCAACTTCCTCAACGTCTCGGAAGTCAGCTCCAACCACCCGGAAGTCTGGGCCCTGCGCGCGGTCGACAGGCGTCACCAGACCAGCTTCCGATACGGCCAGCTGAACTCGCCGTTCGAGTACGAGAAAGTGCGCTACGTGTACACCGAGTCGCGCAAATTGCAGGTTGCCGAGTAGCTTTCAGCAGGTACAAAAAAGGCCATTCGATGCGAGTCGAATGGCCTTTTTCATTGAATGGAACCGGATCAACTGTGGGAGCGAGCAAGCTCGCTCCCACAGTTGTTATGTGTTGCCCACTAGCCTTTGACAGCTTTCCAGATCTTGCCGACCACCATTACAACCGCCAACACCACCGCACCGGCAATAATCCCCGCGACACCATTGAGCAACACCGGCACGATAAATCCGGCACTACCCGCCGCGGCGCCAACGCTTTCAATCCAGTGATGAACAACCGGCACGCCGTGGGTCAGGATGCCGCCGCCGACCAGGAACATCGCCGCCGTGCCGATCACCGACAGGGCTTTCATCATGTAGGGCGCTGCGACGAGGATGCCGTTGCCGATTTTTTTGGCCGCTTGCCCAGGCTTCTGGGTCAGCCACAGACCGAGGTCGTCGAGCTTGACGATGCCGGCCACCAGGCCATACACACCGACGGTCATGACGATGGCGATGCCGGACAGCACGATCACCTGCTGGGTCAGCGAGGCGCCGGCCACGGTGCCCAAGGTGATGGCGATGATTTCTGCCGAAAGGATGAAGTCAGTGCGGATCGCGCCTTTGATCTTGTCCTTCTCGAACGCAACCAGATCAGTTTCCGGATCCGCTACGGCCGCGCTCAGTTGCGCGTGATCCGCGTCGTCTTCAGCCTTGCTGTGCAGAAACTTGTGCGCGAGTTTTTCGAAACCTTCGAAGCACAGATACGCACCACCGACCATCAACAGCGGCGTCACCAGCCACGGCACGAACGCACTGATCGCCAGCGCCGACGGCACCAGGATCAGTTTGTTGACGAACGAGCCCTTGGCTACCGCCCACACCACGGGGATTTCCCGCTCGGCGCGCACGCCCGAGACCTGCTGGGCATTGAGCGCCAAGTCGTCGCCGAGCACCCCGGCGGTCTTCTTCGCGGCCATTTTGGTCATCAACGCAACGTCGTCCAGAACGGTCGCGATATCGTCGATCAGCACCAGCAAACTGCTTCCTGCCATGAATCCTGTTTCCTTCTATGTATGAATGTTGCGAAGCATAACGCGACCGCAGGCCACATGGGGCATTGTTGAGCGCTGCGCGAGGCCGGTGCTACCATGCGCAACCGCCAGAACAGGCAAGGAACCACCGGGTTTATGTGAAGATTGTGGTTTAGGTAAATAGTTTTTTTCATGGTTGATTTCTGTGTGGTGTTTGTATAATT
>NZ_JBIWAL010000035.1:11748-15201 GCF_044760045.1 Pseudomonas sp. NPDC098747
AATGATAATGAGAACAAACAGATATACAAACAAAAAAAAAATCATTCCATAAACCACTCACTACATATCACACAATTAATTCGCTGCGACCAAAACCAGCGACATCGCCGCGAAGGCAGGATTGCCCAAGCCCAACGTCTACTACTACTTCAAGTCCAAGGAAAACCTCTATCGCGAGGTGTTGGAAAGCATCATCGTGCCGATCCTGCAGGCGTCGACACCGTTCAACGCGGACGGCGTGCCAAGTGAAGTGCTCAGCGGCTACATCCGCTCGAAGATTCGCATCTCCCGCGACCTGCCTTTCGCCTCCAAGGTGTTCGCCAGCGAAATCATGCACGGCGCCCCGCACCTGAGCGCCGACCTGGTCGAGCAGCTCAACGCCCAGGCCAAGCACAACATCGACTGCATCCAGACCTGGATCGACCGCGGCCAGATCGCCCCGATCGACCCCAATCACCTGATGTTCAGCATCTGGGCCGCGACCCAGACCTATGCCGACTTCGACTGGCAGATCTCTGCGGTCACCGGCAAGGACAAGCTGGATGAAGCGGATTATGAAGCGGCAGCGCAGACGATTATCCGGTTGGTGTTGAAGGGGTGTGAGCCGGACTGATGGACCGCGTTGCCTGCTTCGCGAGCAAGCTCGCTCCCACATTGGATCGGTGAACACCCCAAATCCCCTGTGGGAGCGAGCTTGCTCGCGAATGGCGGCGACACGGTGTCAGCTCAGACCCAAATCGCATCCCACAGCGGATAATCGCCTAGCTTCTTTACCAACCCTGCCCGCAATGGGTTAGCCACCACATAACGCGCCATATTCACCAAATCATCCTCCCGCCGCAGCGCTCGATCATGAAATCCTTGCTGCCAAAGACTGCCTTTTCTACCGGCCGCCAAATTCACCGCCCGCGCGCTCAAAGATTTGGTTTTTTGCATCAGTTCACTTAGTGAGCCTTGCTTCAAATCAATCAACCAATGGAAATGATCGGGCATGACTACCCACGCCAGCGAGTCAGCGAAGCCCAGCTCCTGGACATTTCGAAATTGCTCAACGACCAACCTGCCCAATGCAAAGTCTCTGAAAACAGGTTCACGATGCAGCGTATTGGCGGTGAGCAAATACAGGCGATTGGGCTCGTCATAGCGGCCAAAACGCAATCGATGTGACGCTGATAACTTCGGCATTCCTTTGCCCTTTCAAGAAGAGACTTAAAAGGTTAGATCCGCGAACCAGGGAGGCGGGGAAAGACTTTTGGCAGGATGTGTCAGATGAAACGCCTTCGCGAGCAAGCTCGCTCCCACAGGGGATTCGAGGGATTCAGACATTTTGTGTCCGAACACAATCCTGTGGGAGCTGGCTTGCCAGCGATGACTATCGATCAGACGTCAGAGATCAAGCAGTCACTGCGCATTCGCGGCGATCTTTGTGGTTTCAGGCTTCGCGGTCCATCAACCACAGCAGCGCTTGCGGAAACGAGGTTTTCCAGTCATCAGGGTAGAAGTGTCCACCTTCATGGGTACGGGACTTGACCTCGTTGCCTTCACTGAACAGTTTGAGGAAATCGACAGTCATCTGCTGATTGCCCGGCCCTTCTTCTTTGCCATTGATCACAAACACCCTTTTCCCACGGGCCTTGCTCACCGTTGGTGTCGGCTGCCTGCCACCAGGTGATACCAGCAGCGCACCCGCGTAATCATCCGGATGCTGGGCCAGCAAAGCGCCTGCATGTTGCGAACCTTGAGAGAAGCCCATCAGGTACACCTGCTTGCGATCGATGCATTGCTGCGCTTCCAGTTCTTTCAAGCCATTTTGCACGGCCTTCTGCGTGCCTTCGAAACCCGGGCCGATCCAGCGGAAACTGTTGGTCGCGTTGAGCATCTCCGTACCATTGATGCCCAGAATGATTGCGCCGGTGTCTGCCAGCGGCTGATCACTCTCATCGAGTTCACCGTTGATGCCGTAACCGTGCAGCCACACCACGACCGGACGGCATGCTTGGGGCGCGGGAATGCCGGCAGGCGGGTTCAGCACCGAAATCGCGCCGACCTTGCCCACGGCGATTTTCTTGTAGCGCTCCTGAGCACTGGCCAGCACGGATTTATAAGTGGCGGTGTTGCGCAACTCGGAAAAATCCTCGTCTTCGGCCAACAGCGGGCCGAACCACAGGCCGCGATCATCGGCCTCTTGCAGATAACGCAGGGCTAACTTGTCATCGCCACGGCGGGCAAACAGCGCAGCGACCTGATAAGGCGCCAGCACTTGCTTGGGATCTTCACGGGAGGCTGCCAGATAGACCGCAATCGCCTGCAGTGTATCGGTGTCTTCAAGCTTCTCGGCCCGCTCCATCAACTCGGGCACATCGTCGGCATTGAGCAGCGCGGAAACCACTGGGCTAAGTGCCTGGAACGCGATTTTATCGGCGTCCAGCTCGTCGGCGGCCTGCAGGAAAGGGGTGCAAAGGGTCATGGCCGCAGCCAGAGAAATGCGAAATAGCGTCTTCACGCTGATCTTCCTTGATACAAAAACGGGGCGGCAGTCTATCGACGCCACCCCGATTAGTCATTACCCCAATGCCAGCCGTGGGTATTTAGTTCAGATCAAGTGGCCACCCCGGCATCCGCCTTCAAATCCAGCGCCTCCACCGCTTTGATCGCCACCTGCTCAT
This sequence comes from Pseudomonas sp. NPDC098747, assembly GCF_044760045.1. NCBI lineage: Bacteria > Pseudomonadati > Pseudomonadota > Gammaproteobacteria > Pseudomonadales > Pseudomonadaceae > Pseudomonas > Pseudomonas sp. NPDC098747. The sequence goes on from NZ_JBIWAL010000035.1 coordinate 14,415, forward strand.
CAATGTCTGACAGATCGCCGCTGATGCCGATCGCCCCCAACACATGCCCCGCCTGATCGCGGATCAACACACCGCCCGGTGCCGGCACGACGCTGCCCTGGCCCATGCTGTTGAGCGCGGAGAAGAACGCCGGGCGTTGCTGCGAATCCACTGCCAGCAGGCGCGAGCCCTTGCCCAGCGCAATCGCGCCCCAGGCTTTGCCGATGGCGATTTGCGGGCGCAGCAGGCTGGCGCCGTCTTCGCGTTGCAGGGCGATCAAGTGGCCGCCGGTATCGAGTACCGCGATGGTCAATGGCGCGGCGTTGATGCCCCGCCCTGCGCTGATGGCTTCGTTGACCAGGTTGACTGCGACTTTCAAGGTTAAAGCGCTCATGGTGCCGTCCTCATTTTGTTATAGGGAAAGTCGTAGAGCTGCGCGTAAGTGCCGCAGCTCAATGCAAACAAATAGAACACAATGAGTTATTTTTTTGTATACAATAATTCTCGAAAAGCGCCACATGCGACGAAAAGCCACAGCAGTAATGGCTTCCGACGAATGAAACAGACGCTTGAGAAAATGGATTGACCTGCGCCGTCCGCCGTGAATACTCTCTGCGCAAAGCCACTTGTATACAATTACAAAACGTAAAGAGGCACAAAACCATGAGCAAAATGAGAGCAATCGAAGCCGCCGTTCTGGTGATGCGCCGTGAAGGGGTTGATACCGCTTTTGGCATTCCGGGCGCTGCAATCAACCCGCTGTACTCCGCCTTGCAGAAAGTGGTGGCATCGATCACGTCCTTGCTCG
>NZ_JBIWAL010000035.1:15211-43869 GCF_044760045.1 Pseudomonas sp. NPDC098747
AAAAATACGGAATACTAGATCAAGAAAATTCTCTCCACGTTGAAGGCGCCTCGCACATGGCCGAGGGCTACACCCGCACCAAGGCCGGCAACATCGGCGTGTGCATCGGGACTTCCGGCCCTGCCGGTACCGACATGGTCACCGGGCTATACAGCGCCTCGGCGGACTCGATTCCAATCCTCTGCATTACCGGCCAGGCACCCCGCGCCCGTATGCACAAGGAAGACTTCCAGGCTGTCGACATCACCAGCATCGTCAAGCCAGTCACCAAGTGGGCGACCACTGTTCTGGAGCCGGGCCAGGTGCCTTACGCGTTCCAGAAAGCGTTCTTTGAAATGCGCTCCGGTCGTCCGGGCCCAGTGCTGATCGACTTGCCGTTCGACGTGCAGATGGCCGAAATCGAATTCGACATCGACGCTTACCAGCCACTGCCGCTGTTCAAGCCGACCGCCACGCGCATCCAGGTTGAAAAAGCGTTGGCCCTGCTTGATCAGGCCGAGCGTCCATTGCTGGTGGCCGGCGGTGGCATCATCAACGCCGACGCCAGCGATCTGCTGGTCGAGTTCGCCGAACTGACCGGCATCCCGGTCATCCCGACCCTGATGGGCTGGGGCACCATTCCTGACGATCACCCGTTGATGGTCGGTATGGTAGGTCTGCAGACTTCGCACCGCTACGGCAACGCCACCATGTTGAAATCCGACGTGGTGCTCGGTATCGGTAACCGTTGGGCGAACCGTCATACCGGTTCGGTTGACGTCTACACCGAAGGTCGCAAGTTCATTCACGTCGACATCGAAGGCACGCAGATCGGCCGTGTGTTCACGCCGGACCTGGGCATCGTGTCCGACGCCGCTGCCGCGCTGACCGTGTTCATCGAAGTCGCCCGTGAGTGGCAAGCCGCCGGCAAGCTGAAAAACCGCAGTGCCTGGCTGCAGGATTGCCAGCAGCGCAAAGCCAGCCTGCACCGCAAGACCCACTTCGACAACGTGCCGGTCAAACCGCAACGCGTTTATGAAGAGATGAACCAGGTCTTCGGCAAAGACACCTGCTACGTCAGCACCATCGGTCTGTCGCAGATTGCCGGCGCGCAGTTCCTGCACGTCTACAAGCCGCGTCACTGGATCAACTGCGGTCAGGCAGGCCCGTTGGGCTGGACCATTCCGGCAGCACTGGGCGTGGTCAAGGCCGATCCGAGCCGTAAAGTCGTGGCCCTGTCGGGGGACTATGACTTCCAGTTCATGATCGAAGAACTGGCGGTCGGCGCTCAGTTCAAACTGCCTTACATCCACGTCGTGGTGAACAACTCGTACCTGGGCTTGATCCGTCAGGCACAGCGCGGGTTTGAAATGGACTACTGCGTGCAGTTGTCCTTCGATAACCTGAACGCGCCGGAACTCAACGGTTACGGTGTTGACCACGTTGCAGTTGCCGAAGGCCTCGGTTGCAAGGCACTGCGTGTGTTCGAACCATCGGAAATCGCCCCTGCCCTGCGCAAGGCCGAACAGATGATCGAAGAGTTCAAGGTGCCGGTGATTGTCGAGATCATTCTGGAGCGTGTAACCAACATCTCCATGGGTACCGAGATCAACGCCGTCAACGAATTCGAAGACCTGGCGCTGGTCGGCAATGACGCGCCAACGGCGATTTCGATGCTTGATTGATTGCTGACCGCTCCCTGTGTAGGAGTGAGCCTGTGGCGAGGGGATTTATCCCCGTTCGGCTGCGAAGCAGTCGTAAAACAATTTGCGCGGTGTTCCTGATACTCCGCGTTTTTCGGTTTTGAGGCCGCTTCGCGGACCTAACGGGGATAAATCCCCTCGCCACACAAGCTGGCTCCCACACGGGATCTGCACATATTTACGGGAGACCACCATGCCGCGTTTCGCAGCCAACCTGTCCATGCTGTTTACCGAACAGGATTTCCTTGCCCGTTTCGACGCCGCCGCCAAGGCGGGTTTCAGTGGCGTTGAATACCTGTTCCCGTACGACTTCAGCTCTGCCGAAATCAAGGCCAGGCTCGATGCCAACGGTCTGACCCAAGTGCTGTTCAACCTGCCTGCCGGCGACTGGGCCAAAGGCGAGCGCGGTATCGCGTGCCTGCCGGATCGGGTTGAAGAGTTCCGCGCCGGTGTCGATCTGGCCATTGCTTACGCACAAGTGCTGGGCAACACCCAGATCAACTGCCTGGCCGGTATCCGTCCGCAAGGCGTGGACGATGCCACCGTTGAAAAGACCTTTGTCGCCAACCTCAAGTACGCCGCCGACAAGCTGCAAGCGGTGGGCATCAAACTGGTGATGGAAGCGATCAACACCCGTGACATCCCGGGCTTCTACCTGAACAACACGGCGCAAGCCCTGTCGATTCGCGAACAGGTCGGCAGCGCCAATCTGCTCCTGCAATACGACATCTATCACATGCAAATCATGGAAGGCGATCTGGCCCGCACCCTGCAATCGCATCTGGGCGAGATCAACCATGTGCAGCTCGCGGACAACCCGGGGCGTAACGAGCCGGGCACTGGCGAGATCAACTATCGCTTCCTGTTCGAACACCTCGACCGCATCGGTTATCAGGGCTGGGTGGGTTGCGAATACAAGCCGCTGACCACTACAGAAGCGGGTCTGGGCTGGTTGAAAACCCATAACGCAATCTGAACGAACAATGCAAAACCCTGTGGGAGCGAGCTTGCTCGCGAATGCGGTGGTTCAGTCAACACGGATATTGAATGTTCCACCGTATTCGCGAGCAAGCTCACTCCCACAAAGAGCAGCTACCCCTATTTGCTTGAGCAAGACAAAAACAAGAGGATTTTCTCATGGCTAAAATCGGATTTATCGGCACCGGCATCATGGGCCACCCAATGGCGGCGAACCTGCAGAAAGCCGGTCACAGTCTGTTCCTGTCGGCTCACCACGACGCCGCGCCTGCCGACCTGGTGGCCGCTGGCGCCGTCGCTCTGGCCAACCCGCGCGAAGTTGCGCAGGAAGCTGAATTCATCATCGTCATGGTTCCGGATACCCCACAGGTCGATGACGTACTGTTCCGCGCCGACGGCGTTGCGGCTGGTATCAGCAAAGGCAAAATCGTCATCGACATGAGCTCGATCTCGCCGACCGCCACCAAAGCTTTCGCCGCAAAGATCAACGAAAAAGGCGCGCAATACCTCGACGCGCCAGTGTCCGGCGGTGAAGTCGGCGCCAAAGCCGCGACCCTGAGCATCATGATCGGTGGCGACGCCGATGCCTTCGAACGCGCACTGCCGCTGTTCCAGGCCATGGGCAAGAACATCACCCTGGTCGGCGGCAATGGTGACGGTCAAACCGCCAAGGTTGCCAACCAGATCATCGTGGCCCTGAACATTCAGGCCGTCGCTGAAGCGCTGCTGTTCGCTTCGAAAAACGGTGCGGATCCAGCCAAAGTGCGTGAAGCGCTGATGGGTGGTTTCGCCTCGTCCAAGATCCTCGAAGTGCACGGCGAGCGCATGATCAAAGGCACCTTCGATCCAGGCTTCCGCATCAGCCTGCACCAGAAGGACCTGAACCTTGCCCTGCAAGGCGCCAAGGAGCTGAACATCAACCTGCCGAATACCGCCAACACCCAGCAAGTATTCAGCACCTGCGCGGCCATCGGTGGTAGCAACTGGGACCACTCGGCGCTGATCAAAGGCCTGGAACACATGGCCAACTTCTCGATTCGCGACAAGAAGTAAGCGTCTGCCCCACCGCTTAAAACCTGTGGGAGCGAGCTTGCTCGCGAAGAGGGAGAGTCAGTTCATATGGATGGAGACTGACCCACCGCTTTCGCGAGCAAGCTCGCTCCCACAGGAACCTGAGTTGCCCTTTCGAATAACAAGAATTCCGGGAGCCCGCCATGTCGGTCGATCCGCAACAACTGCTGCGCGAGCTGTTTGCCACAGCCATCGACGCGGCCCATCCGCAGCAAGTCCTCGAAGCCCATCTGCCAGCCGATCGTACCGGCCGGGTGATCGTCATCGGCGCCGGCAAAGCCGCCGCCGCCATGGCGCAAGTGGTCGAGCGCTGCTGGCAGGGTGAAGTGTCCGGTCTAGTGGTGACCCGTTACGGTCACGGCGCCCCGTGCGAAAAAATCGAAGTGGTCGAGGCCGCGCACCCGGTGCCGGACGCTGCCGGTCTGGCCGTGGCCAAACGCGTGCTGGAACTGGTCAGCAACCTGACCGAAGACGACCGCGTGATCTTCCTGCTGTCCGGTGGTGGCTCTGCCCTGCTCGCTCTGCCAGCCGCAGGCATTACCCTCGCCGACAAGCAGTCGATCAACAAAGCCCTGCTCAAATCCGGCGCAACCATCGGCGAGATGAACTGCGTGCGCAAGCACCTCTCGGCGATCAAGGGCGGACGGCTCGGCAAAGCCTGCTGGCCGGCGACTGTTTATACCTACGCGATTTCCGATGTACCGGGCGACCTCGCCACGGTCATCGCCTCCGGCCCGACCGTGGCCGACCCAAGCACCTCAGCCGAATCCTTGGCGATCATCAAGCGCTATGGAATCGAGATCCCGGCGTCGGTGCGCAACTGGCTGCAAAGCCCTGAGTCGGAAACCGTCAAACCCGGTGATCCGAGCCTCGCGCGCAGTCATTTCCAGTTGATCGCCCGCCCGCAGCAATCGCTGGATGCTGCTGCGGTGAAATGCCGTCAGGCCGGTTTCAGCACGCTGATACTTGGCGATCTCGAAGGCGAATCCCGCGAAGTGGCGAAAGTCCACGCCGGCATCGCCCGCCAGATCATCAACCACGGCCAGCCACTGGCAGCGCCGTGCGTGATCCTCTCCGGCGGCGAAACCACCGTGACCGTGCGCGGCAATGGCCGTGGCGGCCGCAACGCCGAATTCCTCTTGAGCCTGACCGACAGCCTCAAGGGCCAGCCCGGCGTCTATGCACTGGCCGGCGACACCGACGGCATCGACGGCTCGGAAGACAACGCCGGCGCGATCATGACCCCGGACAGCTACACCCGCGCCGCCGCCCTTGGCCTGAGCGCCAGCGACGAACTGGATAACAACAACGGCTACGGCTATTTCGAGGCGCTCGATGCGTTGATCGTCACCGAGCCGACCCGCACCAACGTAAACGACTTCCGCGCCATTCTGATCCTTGAGAGCTCTAAATCATGACGCCTGATAAAAAGGTCAAAATCCTCGCCACCCTCGGGCCAGCGGTCGATGGCATCGACGCTATCCGCGAACTGGTCGAGGCCGGGGTCAATATCTTCCGCCTCAACTTCAGCCACGGTGATCACGCCGACCACGCCAAGCGCTATCAGTGGATCCGCGAAGTCGAGCGTCAGCTCAACTACCCGCTGGGCATTCTGATGGACCTGCAAGGACCGAAACTGCGCGTCGGCAAGTTCGCCGACGGCAAGGTGCAGTTGCATCGCGGTCAGGCATTCCGTCTCGATCTGGACGCGACAGCGGGCGATGAGCGCCGGGTGAATCTGCCACATCCGGAGATTATCGAAGCGCTGGAAGCGGGCATGGATCTGCTGCTCGACGACGGCAAACTGCGCCTGCGCGTGGTCACCAAATACGCCGACGCGATCGACACCACCGTGCTCAATGGTGGCGAACTGTCGGACCGCAAAGGTGTGAACGTGCCGCAAGCGGTGCTCGAACTGAGCCCGTTGACCGCCAAGGATCGCCGTGACCTGAGCTTCGGTCTGGAGTTGGGTGTGGATTGGGTCGCGCTGTCGTTTGTGCAGCGCCCGCAAGACATTCTCGAAGCCCGCGCGCTGATCGGTGACAAAGCGTTTTTGATGGCGAAAATCGAGAAGCCGTCGGCGGTTGAGCAACTGCGTGAAATCGCCGAACTGAGCGACGCAATCATGGTGGCTCGCGGTGATCTGGGCGTGGAAGTGCCGGCCGAGAGCGTGCCGCAGATCCAGAAAAACATCATCACCACCTGCCGTGAATTCGGCAAACCGGTGGTGGTGGCGACGCAGATGCTGGAGTCGATGCGCTTCTCCCCTGCTCCGACTCGCGCCGAAGTCACCGACGTTGCCAACGCCGTGGCCGAAGGCGCCGATGCAGTGATGCTGTCGGCGGAAACTGCGTCCGGCGAGTACCCGCTGGAAGCCGTACAGATGATGAGCAAGATCATCCGCCAGGTTGAAAACGGTCCGGATTATCAGACCCAGCTGGACGTCAGTCGGCCGAAGGCTGAGGCAACCGTTTCCGATGCCATCAGTTGCGCAATCCGTCGTATCAGTAACGTGCTGCCGGTGGCGGTGTTGGTCAACTACAGCGAGTCGGGCGCATCGAGCCTGCGTGCATCGCGTGAACGGCCGAAAGCACCGATCCTCAACCTGACGCCGAACCTGCAGACCGCGCGCCGTTTGAGCGTGGCATGGGGCATTCACTCGGTGGTCAATGATCGGTTGCGTCAGGTCGATGAAGTCTGTTCGACCGCGCTGGAAATCGCCCAGGCGCAGGGGATGGCCCGGCGTGGCGACACGCTGCTGATCACCGCTGGCGTGCCGTTTGGGCAGCCGGGGTCGACGAACTCGCTGCGGATTGAAACGTTGATCTGACCCACATTTGGTCAGAGCGGCTCACACCATTGACCTGCTCACCACAGGCTTTGTGAGCAGCCCGGACTTTGGATCTGTTCACAAAACCTGTGGCGAGGGGATTTATCCCCGTTCGGCTGCGTAGCAGTCGTTTTCGGGAGTGACGGTTTTCACAGAAGAACCGCATTCACTGGTTTCGGGGCTGCTTCGCAGCCCAACGGGGATAAATCCCCTCGCCACAATGATGCATTGCATCTCAGAGATTCACTGCATCTCAGGGATTCATTGCACCACAGAGATTGATTGTTTCCACCGGCCTCATCGCCAGCAGGCTGGCTCCCACATTGGTTTTGTGTTGATCACAAAACCAAGACTGAACATAGATTCAGTGTGGGAACCATTTTGCAGGCGACTCGGTTTCACTGACTTTCAGAACTGCCATGCCTGCCAAACATTTCAATACCCACTGCCCCGACTGGGCCGAGGCTTTACTCAACGGTTTCAGTCAAATATTCCTCCAGCGCCATCCGCTGTGCGGTTTGCTGTGTCTGCTGGCGATCCTGCTGACCGCGCCCGTGCTGTTCGCCGGCGCGCTGCTGGGTGCCGTCGCTGGATTGTTGACCGCGCAACGGCGCAACTACGCCAAGGCTGATCGCCAAGCCGGGTTGTTCAGCTACAACGGTGTTTTGCTCGGTTTGTTGCTGAGCCTGTATTTCCCGTGGTCGCCATTGCTGCCACCGCTGATTCTCGCCGCCGGCGGACTGAGCGCGATGGTCACTCAGCAATGGCTCAAACGCGTGCGGCTCAGCCAATCCATGCCGGCCTACACTGCGCCATTCGTGGGTATGAGTTGGGTGTTGCTGCTGTTTGCTGAACCGTCCACGCCGATGGCGCACATCGAGATGAACCTGCTCAATCTGCTCGCTGCCGAGTTCAAAGGGCTCGGTCAGGTGATGTTCCTCGGGCATCCGCTGGCCGGGGCATTGATCGCCATCGGTTTGCTGATCGCTGATCGCCGCGCCTTTGCCTGGGCGCTGCTGGCTTCTGCAATCGGGCTCGCGTCCAGTTTGCTGCACCACGAAACCAGTTCCGCGCTATTGGGGCTGGGCAGCTACAACGCCGTGCTCGCCGCCCTCGCCTTCAGCAGCCAACGCCAACAGCCGTGGCTGCCACTGCTCGGCATCGTTTTGGCATTGCTGATCACACCGCTGTTCGCCGCCATGGGTCTGGCCACCCTGACCGCGCCGTTCATCCTCGCCTGCTGGCTGCTTCGCGCCGGCATTCAGATGCTCGGCAAAGCCAACGTCGACAGCACGCCTTGCGCTCATGGGGAGAATCAACCTAGGCTGCGCTGATCTTCGATTCAGGCGTTATTCATGGACAGCAGCAACAATTGGCGTGAACGGCTTTACGTCATGATTTTCCAAAGCGACACCGTCGCCGGGCGGCGCTTCGACGGCATTTTGCTGTTGATCATCCTCGCCAGCCTGGTGATCGTGATGCTCGACAGCATCGACAGCATTCACCAGAACTACGCCGACTTGCTGGCCTACATCGAGTGGGGTTTCACGATCATCTTTCTCGGTGAGTACATCCTGCGCCTGTATTGCTCGCCCAAGCCGTTGCGCTATGCGTTCAGCTTTTATGGGCTGGTGGATTTGCTGGCCATCGTGCCGGGCATTCTCGCGCTGTATTACAGCGATGCGCAGTACCTGCTGATTATCCGCATCATCCGCATGCTGCGGATTTTCCGCGTGCTCAAGCTCAGCCCGTATCTCAAGCAAGCCAATTACTTGATGTCGGCGCTGCGCGGCAGCAAGCAGAAGATCGTGGTGTTTCTGGTCAGCGTCTGCACGCTGGTAACGGTGTTCGGCACACTGATGTACGTGATCGAAGGCCCGGAACACGGTTTCACCAGCATCCCCAAAGGCATCTATTGGGCTATCGTGACCCTGACCACCGTGGGCTTCGGCGACATCGTGCCGAAAACGCCGCTGGGTCAGGTGATTTCGTCGCTGGTGATGATCACCGGTTACTCGATCATCGCCGTGCCGACCGGCATTTTCACCGCCGAACTGGCCAACGCCATGCGCGGCGAACAGCTGCAACACGACTGCCCGGTGTGCCGGAAAAACAGCCATGAACATGGCGCGGCGTTCTGCTCGCGATGTGGCAACGCATTGTTTAAAAAAATGGAATAAGCAAAGAGCTTTTTAATCTTTAAAGGACTATGCGCTGCCCCGTTATAGTCGCTGGCAAATAGCCTCACTTTTGGCACAACACCCCCACAGAACAAGGAATGCGCAGTGAAAAAACTCTTTGGCGCCTCACTTCTCGCCGCTGGTCTCGCGTTCGGCAGCGTGGCTCAAGCCGCACCGACCCTGCTGAACGTTTCCTACGACGTGATGCGCGATTTCTACAAGGACTACAACACTGCCTTTCAGAAACACTGGCAAGCCGAGCACAACGAAAACATCACTGTGCAGATGTCTTTCGGCGGGTCGAGCAAGCAGGCGCGGTCGGTCATCGACGGCCTGCCGGCTGACGTCATCACCATGAACATGGCGACCGACATCAACGCCCTCGCCGACAACGGCAAACTGGTGCCGGAGAACTGGGTCACGCGCCTGCCGAACAACAGCGCACCGTTCACTTCCGCCACCGTGTTCATTGTCCGCAAAGGCAACCCCAAAGCCCTGAAAGACTGGCCGGATCTGCTCAAGGATGGCGTGCAAGTGATCGTGCCGAACCCGAAAACATCGGGCAACGGCCGCTACACCTACCTGTCGGCCTGGGGCTATGTGCTGAAGAACGGCGGTGACGAGAACAAGGCCAAAGACTTTGTCGGCAAACTGTTCAAGCAAGCGCCGGTGCTGGATACCGGTGGCCGCGCCGCCACCACCACGTTCATGACCAACCAGATCGGCGACGTGCTGGTGACCTTCGAAAACGAAGCCGAAATGATCGCCCGCGAATTTGGCCGTGATCAGTTCGAAGTCGTCTACCCAAGTGTTTCCGCCGAAGCCGAGCCACCGGTTTCTGTGGTCGATAAAGTCGTCGACAGGAAAGGCTCGCGTGCTGCTGCCGACGAATATCTGAAGTACCTGTGGTCGCCACAAGGTCAGGAAATCGCTGCCGCCAACTATCTGCGTCCGCGTGATCCTGCGGTGCTGGCCAAGTACACCGACCGTTTCCCGAAAGTTGATTTCCTGTCGGTGGAGAAGACTTTTGGCGACTGGCGTACTGTGCAGAAGACGCACTTTAATGATGGTGGGGTTTTTGATCAGATCTACACGGGGCAGTAAGGCTTAGGCAGCAATGAAAAAGGCGACCTCAGCAGGTCGCCTTTTTTTGTCGCCAGAATACCCTCACCCCAGCCCTCCCGAAACGTCGGACCGCCCGGAGGGAGAGGGGGCCGACCGCGATGTCTTTTGTGATACATCGACCTGAAATACCGAGTCGATTATGGATTCAGAAATGCAAGATCACGTCGGCGTATTTCTCCAGCATCCCCCAATCAGTCCCCTCTCCCTCCGGGAGAGGGTTAGGGTGAGGGCAGCTTGTGATCATGAGCACGCTATCGAACAGGATGTAAGTGAATGTATCATCAGCCCTCATCGGTCAGACGCAAGGTCCTCCGAGGATGACACGCTGAAACATCTCAACATTGCGCACCTTGATAACTGATATCAACCAGAGGCGTCTTCTGCCCGCCCGGTTTGTCCCATAGCCTCACCGCATTCCTTTCGCTGGATCGAGAAACCTTATGACCGCCACGACTCACGCAATGACCCGAGGCATGGTGCTGCTGTTCGCCTTCTGCTGCGGTGCCATCGTTGCCAACATCTACTATGCGCAACCGATTATCGGTCTGATCGCGCCGGACATCGGCCTGACCGACACCATGGCCAGTTTTATCGTCTCGCTGACGCAGATTGGTTATGCGCTGGGCCTGTTCTTTCTGGTGCCGTTGGCTGATCTGCTGGAAAACCGCCGGCTGATGATCATCACCACCGTGGTGGCAATCGCCAGCCTGCTGGCGGCGGCGTTCACCGATCAACCGAACCTGTTTCTGCTGATCTCGTTGCTGGTGGGCTTCAGTTCGGTATCGGTGCAGATCCTGATTCCATTGGCCGCGCATCTGGCGCCTGAGGAATCTCGCGGTCGAGTCGTCGGCGGAATCATGGGCGGCTTGCTGCTGGGCATCCTGCTGGCGCGGCCCGTGTCGAGCGTGGTGGCCGACCACTTGGGCTGGCGGGCGATGTTCATGATTGCGGCGGCGTTGATGGCGGCGATCAGCGTGGTGCTGGCACTGACAGTTCCCAAGCGCCAACCCGATCACAGCGCGTCCTACGGCCAATTGCTCGGCTCGCTGTGGACACTGCTTCGCCAGCAACCAGTGCTGCGTCAGCGTGCGTTTTATCAGGGCTGCATGTTCGCCGCGTTCAGCCTGTTCTGGACCGCCGTGCCACTGGAGCTGGCGCGTAATCATGGCCTGTCGCAAAGCGAGATCGCGATCTTTGCCCTGGTCGGCGCCATCGGTGCCATCGCCGCGCCGATCAGCGGCCGCCTGGCCGACGCCGGCCACACCCGAATCGCCTCCTTGCTGGCCATGCTGTTCGCCAGCCTGAGCTTCCTGCCCGCGTTCATCCACCCGGCCTACAGCGTCATCGGCCTGGCCGTGACCGGCGTCGTCCTCGACTTCTGCGTGCAGATGAACATGGTGCTCGGCCAGCGCGCGGTGTACTCGCTGGACGCGAAAAGCCGTGGTCGCCTGAACGCGCTGTACATGACCAGCATCTTCATCGGCGGCGCCTTCGGCTCGTCGGTGGCCAGCGCGGTGTATGAGCATGGCGGCTGGTTGTGGATCGTGATTGTCGGCAGCGTGTTTCCGTTGCTGGCGTTTTTGCGATTCTTGAACGCTTCTGAAAAGCGCTCGCTGGCAGCTGCCTGAAACGCAAGAGGCATCGCGAGCAGGCTCGCTCCCACAGGTTAAGCACTGACCCTGTGGGGGCGTTGTCCTCAATATCGAACCAGTTTTTCCATCGCCGCATCCGCCAGAAAGGAGGAGCGGCTTTTGACGTTGTGCTCGCGCACATAACGGTCGATTCGCTGGATCACGTAACCGGGCAGCGTCACGTTGACCTTTTCGGTCTTGCCCAGATACGGCGAAATGTCCAGCTCCAGCATGCCCCAGCCCATCTCGGCGTATTCCGGATTATTGCGATGTGCCGCCACCGAGGTTGGCAGCGGAACCGAATGCCCGTCCGCCGCCATCTCCTGCAGCATGATGTGCGCGATCTCGACCGCAGCGTTGTAGGCATCTTCAAACGTATCCCCGGCCGTGACAGCGCCAGGAATATCGGGGATCTGAATACCGATGGCGGTGTTCTCATCACCCCACTCGATGCAGATTGGATATTGCATTACGGATCTCCTTCATAACTGGCTGGCGGGTTGTACAACCCGGCACGCCTCCTGATGCTTTTGACCGTTCCCAATGGCAAATCCTTTTTCGGATGCGGGACGGGAATCGTGTTCGGGTTGTAACGGTGCCGGAAGATGTGGTGACTGCCGGTGACACGATCCAGCGTCCAGCCTGCTTCCTCCAGCTCCTTGATCAATAACCTGCTCTGCACCAATTGCCTCCTTGCCAGGGCCCGTTAAAAATAACTCTAGAGTTATCTTTACTCAAGCACAGAAAGCGGCAGTGCGACGTCCGGTTGTTTTACAGGGTGTGATTGAACCGCTTGCCACCCCAACATCCGGCGGTAGCTATTTGATCAATGCGTAAGCAAGTAGCAGATCAATTTCGTTTATTGCGATTTTCGTTTAATTCGAATAACGTTCCTGGCATCCCCTTTTAGATTGCTGGAGCCCCCCCATGTCGATAGTCATTCAACCCGCCATCAACCTCCCCGTTGAACGCGAAGTCAAAGCCGCCGTCGAAGGTCGACGTGCGCTGGCTGCTTACCTTGCAACTCAGTTTGAAACCCAGCACATCCAGATTTTCGATGAGCAGAACGAGGCACACCTTGTCGAATTGCCCACATCCGCCCTGCGCCTTTTGGTCGACATCCTTGCGGCGTTAGCAGAGGGCAATGCCGTCAAAGTGGTACCGGTCCACGCAGAGTTGACCACACAGGAAGCTGCCGACCTGCTCAACGTCTCACGTCCGCACCTGATAAAACTGCTGGAAAGCGGCGAGTTGTCCTACCACAAAACAGGCAAGCACCGACGTGTGCGTTTTGCCGATTTGATGGACTATAAAACCCGGCGAGAAACCGCCAGCGAACAGGCAATGACGCTTCTCGCAGAGCAGGCACAGGCACTAAGGACAGGATACGAGTGAGGCACTCCTCTTTCACCGCTGTATACGATGCATGTGTTTTGTACCCGGCTCCGTTGAGAGATTTTCTAATGTGGCTCGCGCTGTCCGGCCGGTTTCGAGCGCGATGGACGAAGGAGATTCACTGCGAATGGAAACGCAATCTATTGAAGAACCGAGCTGACCTGACAATCGAGTAATTGGATCGCACCTCGGACCTAATGGATCGGGCGATCCCCGAGGCCTGCGTCATTGACTATGAAGATCTCGTCACGGGACTGACATTGCCGGACAGAGATGACCGTCATGTTCTGGCCGCCGCCATACGTTGTGGTGCGGGTGTGATCGTGACCTTTAACCTAAAAGACTTTCCCTATGTGCTCCTCGCCCCGTTTGGTATCGAAGCGCAACATCCAGATGAGTTCGTCGAAAATCTATTTCATCTGGATCCCGCAGCCGTAGTTGCAGCCGCCCAGCGCCAGCGCCAGCAACTGAAAAAACCTGTGATGGATATCGACTCGTTTCTGAATCTTCTACAACGTCAGGGGCTGTCTCGATCGGTTCAGGCACTTGGGAGCTATCGCACGATTTTGTGAGAACCCAACAGGCACACAGCAAAACGGCGATCCGAAGATCGCCGTTTTCATTTACTGCCCGAATTTCTTGCCCAATCCCGGTGGCACGCCGTGGATGTTGGTGTCTTCCCACGGGCCGTCGGGGCTGACCGCGCGGCTCCAGCCGTTGTTCCAGCGGTAGTAGGTGCGCTGGCGATAGAAGGTGTTGGTCTGATCGTCGAGGACGTAGACGCCGAGTTTTTGATCCCAATGGCTGTTGCCGCCCGGTGGCGGAGCGAAGCTGGCCGAGGTGCGTGGAACCGGTTTTGCCGGTTTGGCCGGGATGCTTTTGCTCGGGGTTGGCGAAGTCGACGGGGTCGGGCTTGGCTGGGATGGCGGAATCGGCGGCAGGTTGGTGGTGGGTTCGGGTCGTTGCACCGCACATGCACTCAAGCCCAGGGCCAGTGTGAGGACTGTGATTCGGGCGATGGTGTGCATGTCGGTGCTTTCCTGTGGTTCCGGTTATTTATCCGGGCTGTCGATGGTCAGTGTTTGTGGCGCGGTGGTGCTGCTGGACAGAGGCCCGCTGCGACCGACCCATTCGCCAGCAGTCGGCTGGCCTGCACGGGAGACGCGCGCAACCAGTTGGACTTCAGGGAAGTTCGACAGTTTCAACTGCGGCATCATTGCGTCGGCATCGCCCAGTTCAACAGTCACCGGCAGATCGGCCACGGTCAGGCGCTTGGCCGCCAAAGGCGCCGGCGGGCCGGACGTAGCGCGGGCAAAAATGAACACGCTGTCGCCCGGTTGCACCTTGCCTTTGAGTTCGCTGGCCAGATCGACGCTGACTTTCAACAACGCGGCTTTTGGCGCTGTGGCCTCAACGACTGTGCCACCGCTGGCCTTCAGGCGTTCGGCGGCACGTTCGATCCCGCCTTGCAGCGCGGCCCGGGACTTGTCGTCCGGCGGCAGTTGCGCCAGCAAACGGTTCCAGTAATCGATGGCTTGCTGATAACGCTCGCCTTCGAACGCGGCGATGCCGAGCAGGCCGAGGCTGGTGACTTCTTTCGGATCGGCTTTCAGCGCTTCGTCGGTCAGGGACTGAATCTTGTCCGACCACTTTTTACCGTCGGCGAAATACTGTGCCTGCGCCCACTGGCCCAGCAACTCCGGTTGGCGGCCGGCGAGGTTGGCGGCGCGCTCGAACATCTTCGCCGCGTCTGCCGGACGCTCCTGAGCCATGTAGGTACGGCCGAGGAAGTAGAGGCCTTCAGCGGAATCAGGTTGCGCCGCAACGGCGCGCTCCAGACGCTGGGTCATCTCTTCCATCGACTGCGGCGCCTGGGCAAATTCGCGGGTCAGTTCGACCTTGTCGGCGGCGCCAAAGTGCAAGTACAGAGCCAGACCCAACACCGGCACCAACACGGCAGCCAGCAGCGGCAACGGCTTGCCCAGACGAGACTCCCGCGGCGCGATAACGCCTTCGGTATCGGCGAGCAGTTCACGCGCGGCTTCAGCGCGACCGCTGTCCATTTGCGCGGCATCAAGCACGCCTTCGGCCTGTTGCGTTTGCAACTCGGCAACGCGTTCCTGATAGAGCGCGACGTTCAGGGCAGTTCGATCCTCTTCACGCTGGGCGCGACGTTCACGCAACACCGGAATCAGCAGAAAACTCAGGGCGACCAGAAGCAACAGCCCTGCGGCAAGCCAGAAATCAATCATTCTTGGTTTTTATCCAACAGTTGGTCGAGGCGCTGACGTTCTTCGGCAGACAGCGATTGCGGAGTTTCGGCGCGTTGTCCGCGACGACGGCGGACGATCACGGCGATCACCACAAAACCACCGAGCAGCAGACCGGCCGGGCCAAACCATAGCAGCGCGGTCTTGGCGTTCAGCGCGGGTTTGTAGCGGACGAAATCACCGTAACGGTCGACCATAAAGTCGATGATCTGCTGATTGTCCTTGCCCTCGCCGAGCATGCGGAAAATCTCTTTGCGCAGGTCAGCGGCAATCGGTGCATTGGAGTCGGCGATGTCCTGGTTCTGGCACTTGGGGCAGCGCAGCTCCTTGGTCAGTTCGCGGAAACGCTCGCGATCACCTTCTTTGGCGAACTCGTAAGTGTCGATGGCCGCGTGAGCCACGCCGACCAGACTCAAACCCAGTACCACGGCAGCTAAAAAGCGCTTCATGGCTTGGCCTCATCGACCAGCGCCTGGTACTTGGCCGCGAGTTTTTCGCGCCAGACCTGTTCGTCGATCACACCGACGAACTTGTCGCGGATGATGCCCTTGGCGTCGATGAAAAAGGTTTCCGGCGCGCCATAGACACCGAGGTTCAGGCCAAGCGAACCTTCGTCGTCACGGATGTCGAGCTGATAAGGATTATGGAACTCGGCCAGCCACTTCAAGGCATCGGCGTTGATGTCCTTATAGTTGATGCCGTAGATCACCACGCCGCGCTCGGCGAGTTTGTTGAGCACCGGATGCTCGACCCGGCAGGAAATGCACCAGGTGCCCCAGACGTTGACCAGCGCCGGTTTGCCGAGAATATCGGCGCGGGTCAGGGTCTTGTCACCCTGAACGCTCGGGAGGGAAAACTCCGGGAATGGCTTGTTGATCATCGCCGACGGCAGCTCCGCCGGATCAAGGTACAGACCGCGATAAAGGAATACCGCCACCAGCAGGAAAATCGCCAATGGCACCAGCATTAACCAACGTCTCATGCAGCCGCTCCTTCCATGCCCAGCGCTTCACGCACACGGGCTTTGACCTTGACGCGATAACGTCGATCCATCGCCGCCAGCAACCCGCCGAAACCGGTCAGCAAGCCGCCGAACCAGATCCAGCGCACGAACGGTTTGACGTGCACTCGCACCGCCCAAGCGCCGTTTTCCAGCGGTTCGCCCAAGGCGACATAGAGGTCACGGGTGAAGCCGGCGTCGATCCCGGCCTCGGTCATCACCGAATTCTGCACGGTGTATAGACGTTTTTCCGGGTGCAGCACGCTGATTTCCTTGCCGTCACGGATCACCCGAATGGTTCCTTTGTCTGAGGTGAAGTTCGGCCCTTCGAAGTGCTTGGCGCCTTCGAACACAAACTGGTAACCGCCCAGATCCATCGACTCGCCCGGCGCCAGACGCAGGTCGCGCTCGGCACTGTTCTGGCTCGACAACACCACGCCCAACGCGCAAATGGCGATGCCGAGGTGAGCGATCTGCATGCCCCAGTAGCTGCGGGTCAGGCTTGGCAGGCCTTTGATCAGACCTTTGTGGCGCGTCTTGTCGAAGATGTCGCGCACACCGGCGAGCAATACCCACGCGGCGAGCAGGAAGGTGGCGATCACCGCCCAGTTGAAATCGCCGTAAGCAATACCGGCGATTACGGCCAAAGCAACGCTGCCGAGCAACACCGGGGCCAGCATGTTCAACAGCCATTTCACCGGAGTGTCTTTCCAGCGCACGAGCATGCCAACCGCCATCACCATCATCAACAGCGCCATCAACGGAATGAACAACGCGTTGAAGTACGGCGGGCCGACCGACAGTTTGGCGCCGCTCAAGGCATCGAGAATCAGCGGATACAAGGTGCCAAGCAGGATCATTGACGCCGCCACGACCAGCACCAGGTTGTTGCCCAGCAGCAGGGTTTCCCGCGACCACAGGTTGAACCCGACCTGGCTTTTTACGACCGGCGCGCGCAACGCAAACAGGGTCAGCGAACCACCGACGACAAACAGCAGGAAGATCAGGATGAACACGCCGCGCTCAGGATCAGAGGCAAACGCGTGCACCGAGGTCAGCACGCCGGAACGCACAAGGAACGTACCCAGCAGGCTCAACGAGAACGCTGCAATCGCCAGCAACACCGTCCAGCTTTTGAACACGCCACGTTTCTCGGTGACCGCCAGCGAGTGAATCAGCGCAGTACCGACCAGCCATGGCATGAACGAGGCGTTTTCCACCGGGTCCCAGAACCACCAGCCGCCCCAGCCGAGTTCGTAGTAAGCCCACCACGAACCGAGGGTGATGCCGATACCGAGAAAGGCCCAGGCAACAATGGTCCACGGACGCGACCAGCGCGCCCACGCCGCATCAAGACGACCGCCCATCAACGCGGCGATGGCGAACGCGAACGCCACCGAAAACCCGACGTAGCCCATGTACAACATCGGCGGATGAACGATCAGGCCGATGTCTTGCAACAATGGGTTCAGGTCGGCGCCATCGCTGGGCATTTGCGGCAGGATGCGTTTGAACGGGTTGGACGTGAGGATCAGGAACAGCAGGAAACCGGTGCTGATCATGCCCATCACCGCCAGCACACGGGCGAGCATCACTTGCGGCAATTGGCGCGAGAACACCGACACGGCGAACGTCCAGCCGCCGAGGATCAATGCCCACAGCAGCAACGAGCCTTCGTGGGCGCCCCACACCGCGCTGAATTTGTAATACCACGGCAACGCGCTGTTGGAGTTGTTGGCCACATAAGCGACGGAGAAGTCATCGGCCATGAATGCGTAGGTCAGGCAGCCGAAGGCGAACAGCAGAAACGCAAACTGCCCCCACGCGGCCGGCTGGGCCAGACTCATCCAGAAGCGGTCACCGCGCCAGGCACCGACCAATGGCACCACGGCCTGCACCAGCGCAAAACACAGCGCCAGAATCATCGCCAGATGGCCAAGCTCGGGAATAAAAATACCGGAAGTCATCAATCAGCCCTCCTTCACTGGGGTCGGTGCGGATTGACCGCTGTCTTTCAACGCTTTGGTGACTTCCGGCGGCATGTACTTCTCGTCGTGCTTGGCCAGCACTTCATCGGCGACGACTACACCGTCAGCATTGATTTTGCCCAGGGCGACAATGCCCTGCCCTTCGCGGAACAGGTCCGGCAGGATGCCGCGATAGGTGATGGTCACGGATTTCTTGAAATCGGTGACGACGAATCTGACGTCCAGCGAATCCGGGGAGCGTTGCAGGGAACCGGCCTCGACCATACCGCCGGCGCGAATACGCGTGCCCTGCGGTGCTTCGCCGTTGGCGATCTGGGTCGGCGTGTAAAACAGGTTGATGTTTTCCTGCAGCGCGCTCAAGGCCAGGCCGACGGCAGCGCCGACCCCGACCAGAATTGCCAGAATGATGATCAGACGCTTTTTACGCAGCGGATTCACTTGCCGTTCTCCCGGCGCAGACGACGCGCCTCTTGTTGCAGATACCGCTTGCGAGCCAGGATCGGCGCCGCGACGTTAAGGACCAGCACCGCCAGGCAGATGCCGTAGGCCGACCAGACATACAGGCCATGATGGCCCATGGCGAGGAAGTCGCCGAATGAAGCAAAACTCATCGCGCGACCTCCAGACTGTTCTGCACTTCTTCTTTCACCCAACTGGCGCGGGCTTCGCGCTTGAGCACTTCAAGGCGCATGCGCAGCAACAGCACGGTGCCGAAGAAACAGTAGAAACCCAGTACCGTCAGCAGCAGCGGCAGCCACATTTCGGCGGGCATCGCCGGTTTTTCGGTGAGGGTGAACGTCGCGCCCTGGTGCAGGGTGTTCCACCACTCCACCGAGTATTTGATGATCGGGATGTTGATCACACCGACGATGGCCAACACCGCGCAGGCCTTGGCGGCGCTGTCGCGGTTGCTGATCGCGTTGCCCAGCGCGATCAGGCCGAAATACAGGAACAGCAGAATCAGCATCGAAGTCAGGCGCGCGTCCCAGACCCACCACGAACCCCACGTCGGCTTGCCCCAGATCGCCCCGGTGACCAACGCCACAGCGGTCATCCACGCGCCGATCGGTGCGGCGCATTGCAGCGCGACGTCAGCCAGTTTCATCTTCCACACCAGCCCGACCACACCGCACACCGCCAGCATCACGTAGATCGACTGAGCGAGCATCGCGGCGGGCACGTGGATATAGATGATGCGAAAGCTGTTGCCTTGCTGATAATCCGGCGGCGCGAAGGCCAGGCCCCAGACAACGCCGACACCAATCAGCAGCAACGCTGCAATGCTCAACCACGGCAGAAACTTGCTGCTGATGCCGTAGAACCACTTGGGCGAGCCGAGCTTGTGAAACCAGGTCCAGTTCATACTGTTTCCATCACGGGTGCCGCTCATCGGTGCGAGCTGGCATTTGGGTCATGCCTTTCTTAAAAAAAGCGGTTAATTTTTAACCAGACCTCATTATTATTCGCCGACGCTGATCTTCAGGCCAGCCGCTATTGCAAAGGGTGTCAGGGTTATCGCCAGGGCGGTCAGGCTACCAAGCCACAGCAGATAACCGGTCGCCGGCATGCCTTGCAAGGCTGCCTGCAAGGCGCCACTGCCGAGGATCAACACCGGGATGTACAACGGCAGAATCAGCAGCGCCAGCAACAGGCCGCCACGCTTCAAACCGACCGTTAGCGCCGCGCCCACTGCGCCGAGCAAGCTCAACACCGGGGTACCCAGCAGCAGCGACAGCAGCAATACCGGCAGACAGGCAGCAGGCAAGCCGAGCATCAACGCCAGCAAGGGTGAGAGCAAAACCAGCGCCAGTCCGGAAAAGAGCCAGTGTGCCAGCACTTTGGCCAAAACCAGAAGTGGCAGCGGGTGCGACGAAAGGACCCACTGTTCCAGTGAGCCATCTTCGAAATCACTGCGGAAAAGCCCGTCCAGCGAGAGCAGCACTGACAAAAGCGCCGCCACCCAGACTAACCCCGGGGACAGGTTTTGCAACACTTGAGTTTCCGGGCCGACGGCCAGCGGGAACAAAGCGATGACGATGGCAAAGAAAATCAGCGGATTGGCCAGCTCCGCCGGGCGGCGAAACAGCAGTCGGGACTCACGGGCAACCAGCAGGCCGAACACGCTCATACTGCCCAGCTCCCCAAATCGATGTCGCGATAACCCGAAGGCATCCGGCTCAGCGTGTGGTGCGTGGTCAATACGACGAGACCACCGCGTTCACAGTGCCCGGCCAGATGTTCTTCGAGTTGCGCCACGCCCTGCTTGTCGAGGGCGGTAAATGGCTCATCGAGAATCCACAGTGGCGGGCTGTCCAGATACAGCCGCGCCAGCGCCACGCGACGTTGCTGACCGGCAGAAAGACTGTGGCAGGGAACATCTTCGAATCCGCGCAATCCTACCGCTGCCAGTGCTTGCCAGATTGCATCGCGTTCGGCGGGCTGATGCAGGGCGCACAGCCAGGAAAGATTCTCTTCCGGGGTCAGAAGGTCTTTGATTCCGGCGGCATGGCCGATCCACAACAGATTACGTGCCAGTTCACTGCGCTGTTCGGTCAATGGTTGACCGTTGAGCAGGACCTGACCGTCGGTCGGCTGCATCAGACCGGCCAGCAAACGCAGCAGACTGGTTTTACCGCTGCCGTTAGGGCCGCTGATCTGCACCATATCGCCGCTGACGAGTCGCAATTCGAAGTTTTCGAAGAGCAGCCTCAGATCACGTTCACACGCGAGGGCAACGGTTTGCAGGACAGGACTGGTCAAGGGATCACGGGCCTTATACGGTTCAAGTCGGCTCTGGCGCGGCCGTTAAAGAGATGCAGCATAAATGCAATGACGGCTCGATCTAGAGAGCTGCGTCAAACAATTGCTATGTTTTTTGAACGAAGCGCAAGACGGGCGGCATTATACATGTCGTGCCTTACTCTCAAGAGTGCAATTTCCTCAGGTTGTGTCCGCGTATGACAGGCGAAATGAACATCCTCCCGCTCCCGACGACCACTCCGGCGACCGTTCGCCCGCAGGTCGGTGAGTTACTCAAGCTGCTGACACCGGTCGAAGGTCTGATCGGTGCCGGCCAGAGCGCCAAAGCCGAGGTGTTGTCGCTAAAGCAGGCGGATCAGACTTTTGAACTGCTGCTCAAGGTAACGCTGGACAGCGGTCGCCAGACCACCGTGCAAGCGACCAGCAATCTACCGCTGGCGCAAGGCACCAGTCTGGCGATCACTCAGCCGTCTGCGGGTAATCTGGCGATTACCGTGCAACAGGCCATTGCCAGCAGCGTCGCCACCCTCACCCGCATCGATACCGCGCAACTGCCCGTGGGCACCCTGCTGCAAGGCAAAGTGCTGACCTCGCAGGTGCTCCCGCAAACGCCGGGGCAGGCGACGGTGTTTCGTTCGATGGTCAGCCTGCTCAATACCGCATTGAGCGGCAGCACATTGACCATCGACAGCCCGCAGCCGCTGCGCATCGGCACCCTGCTCTCGGCGTTGGTGGAAGACTCACAAACGTTGAAATTCCTGCCGCTGAGCAACCGTCAGGAGCAATTGGCGGTGAGCCAGCAACTGGTCGGCCAGCAGAGTCGTCAGGCTTCCTTGACCGGTTTGCTGAACGCGCTGCAAAACCTGCCGGCCGATACCGATCAAACGTCGACAGATTTACGCGCTGCGGTAGATCGCCTGCTCGCCAGCCTGCCGAGCGTGCAGCAACTGAGCACCGCCAAAGGCGTCGCCCAGGCCTTGGCCAACAGCGGCATGTTTCTCGAAGCCAAACTGCTGACCGGACAAAACCCGACGCTGGCGCCGGACATGAAAGCCGATCTGCTCAAACTGATCGCGCAACTGACACCGGGCCTGCCGAGCAGCACCAGTTTCAATGCAATCCTTGCCGCCAACACGCTGGCGCAAGCGCTGCCAAGTTTCGTGCGCAACGCCCTAGGCATGCTCGGCCAAGTCAGCGCCAAACCGCTGCCAAGCAGTTTCCCACTGCCCGACCGCTTGCTGCAAAGCCAGGATGGCGAAGGTGATCTGGAGCATTTGCTGCGCCTCGCTGCCGCCGCCGTTTCGCGACTGCAAAGCCATCAGTTGTCCAGCCTGGAGCAGACCGGCGTCACCGACGACGGGCGCCTGCTCAGCACCTGGCAGCTGGAAATTCCCATGCGCAATCTGCAAGACATCGTGCCGTTGCAGGTCAAGTTCCAGCGCGAAGAAGCGCCGGAAAAAGAACCGCAACCGAACGAGCGCCGCAACGAAAATGAGCCCAAGCAGCAACTGTGGCGCGTCGATCTGGCGTTCGACATGGAACCGCTCGGGCCGATGCAGATTCAGGCGCAGTTGATCGCCGGCAGCTTGTCGAGCCAGTTGTGGGCCGAACGGCCGTACACCGCCGAGCTGATCGAAAACAATCTGTTCGCACTGCGCCAGCGCCTGCTGGATCGCGGACTGAACGTCGGCGACATCGACTGCCACCACGGCACCCCGCCACAAGGCAATCAAACCCGTCTCGACCACCGCTGGGTTGATGAAACCGCATGAATGACGCCACCGCTCCACGCCAGGCCATCGCCCTCAAATACGACGGCAACCACGCCCCGACGCTCACCGCCAAGGGTGACGAAGAACTGGCCGAAGAAATCCTGCGGATCGCCCGCGACTGTGAAGTGCCGATCTACGAGAACGCCGAGCTGGTACGGCTGTTGGCGCGAATGGAATTGGGCGACAGCATTCCCGAAGAGCTGTACCGCACCATCGCCGAGATCATCGCGTTTGCGTGGAATCTGAAGGGGAAATTCCCCGAGGGACACGACCCGGATGCGCCGATGTTCGAGAAGGATGTTACTGAGCGCGGGGATGATTACTGAGGTTTCAAAAACGCCTTCGCGAGCAAGCTCGCTCCTACATTGGTACGGCGTACACCGATTAATGTGGGAGCGAGCTTGCTCGCGAATAGGCCATCAGCCTGAGCCCAAAAATCAGCCCTTGTGGAGCTTACGCATCAACTCCGCCTCAGCCTGGGTCAAGCCGCAGGATTGAGTCAGTTCATCAACGCTTGCGCCCATGCCCACCAGTTTCGCCGCCTGGGCGAACGACAGGCTGGATGGATCGCGCTGTTCAAGCTGAACGATTTTGTCCGGTAACGGACCGACTACCGCGCGCAGTTCGTGCAGGGCTTCGCCCATGCGCACATTACCGTTCTGATAATCGTCAACGCGCTTGGCCAGATCCTTGATGCGCTGATCACGCAGCGCATCGCCCTCGGCCTGTTGCGCAGCGATCACCCGCTGCGCCTTGATGTACGCCAGAAACATTGCCAGCGTGCCTGCCCAGAAGAGGAACAGGACAATGACCGCAACCTCGAGAATCAATCAGATGTTCTCCAGGTCCGACCACTCTTCTTCGCTCATCATCTTGTCCAGCTCGACCAGGATCAGCAACTCGTTGTTCTTGTTGCACACGCCCCGGATGAACTTGGCCGACTCTTCGTTACCAACGTTCGGTGCGGTTTCGATTTCCGACTGACGCAGGTAAACCACTTCGGCCACGCTGTCGACCATGATACCGACGACTTGCTTGTCGGCTTCGATGATGACGATACGGGTGTTGTCGCTGATCTCACCGGTGCTCAGGCCGAAGCGCTGACGGGTGTCGATCACGGTGACCACGTTACCGCGCAGGTTGATGATGCCCAGCACGTAGCTTGGCGCGCCCGGTACCGGAGCGATCTCGGTGTAGCGCAGCACTTCCTGAACGCGCATCACGTTGATGCCGTAGGTTTCGTTGTCCAGCTTGAAGGTTACCCATTGCAGGATCGGATCTTCAGAACCCTTTGCCGCCGTCGCCTTGTCGTTCATACCCTAGCCCCTCGAAGTACCGCCCTAGCGGTGTATGTTCTGTGCCCCGCCATACGTATGCCGGTGCTTGTCTGTTATGTAAGCGTTATGTCGGTGTGTGGTTCGGCTTACTGCCGGGCATGTGCTTTGCCCCGCCGCTGGCGATCAACTCGGCGAGAGCTGCGACATCGAGCAAGGCGCACATGTGTTCAATCACGGTGCCGGCGAGCCATGGCCGCTGACCCCGGTGACTTCTCCATTTGATTTCATTCGGATCAAGACGCAACGAACGACTGACTTGATGCACCGCCAGACCCCATTCGTAACCTTGTACCGAAATCACGTACTGCAAGCCCTGACGGAAGTCATCGCGATAGCGATCCGGCATGACCCAGCGCGCGGTGTCCAAGACTTTCAGGTTGCCGGCCTGGCTAGGCAGAATCCCGAGGAACCATTCCGGCTGACCGAACAGCGGCGTCAGCTCGTGGCCGGCCAGCGAGTAGATCGATCCCAGGCACACCAGTGGCACGGCCAGGGTCAATCCGGCGACATCGAACAGCAGGCATTCGAAGGCGTCGGAGGCCCAGGCCGGACGGCCGTCGGTGTCGACCGGCGGCGGTGTGTTGCTTGGTGGCAGATGCACTTCCACCAGCGGCGGAACGAGCGTCTGCACAGGATCTATTGGCTCGGGCGCTGCTGCCTCCAGCTGTGGCTCCGGCGTCGGTTCGACGGGTTCTGGCGCAGCTTGCAGCAACTGCGTTTGCAGCAGCGGCGCGAGAGTCGAAACCACGCGCACAGGCTCAGCCGTTTCGAGCAACACCACCGGCGCCTTGGCCACCGCTGCCGGCGCTGCAATCGGAGCAACAGGTCTTGCCGCTTTCTCGGCATCGCGCGCCTGCTCTTCAAGCACCGCCGCCTGGAACTCATCCAGCGCTTCGGCGTTTTCAATCACCTCAGGCTGGGCGGCAACCTGCGCCGGCAACTCGTCGGGAATCTCTTCCAGCAAACTGTCCAGATACGACTGCAAAGCCATCTGCGGCTTGGATGTCAGCTTGATCGGCCGATTCATCTTCAAGCCACCTGCGGAACAAGTTGTTGCGCCAACAGGTGCTTGAGCAGCGCGCGGTAAGCCAGCACGCCACGGCTCTTGCCGTCGAATTGCGAAGGCGTGACGCCCGCTCGGCTGGCGTCGCGCAAACGCGTATCGACCGGGATGTAACCCTGCCAGATATCGTCGGGATATTTGTCGCGCAGCACGCGCAAGGTGCTCATCGACGCTTGAGTACGGCGGTCGAACAACGTCGGCACGATGCTGAACGGCAGCGCCTGTTTGCGCGAACGGTTGATCATCGCCAGCGTGTTGACCATGCGCTCAAGGCCTTTGACGGCCAGGTGTTCGGTCTGCACCGGGATCACCAGTTGCTGGCTCGCCGCGAGGGCGTTGACCATCAGCACGCCGAGCAACGGCGGGCTGTCGATGACCGCGTAATCAAAGTCCTGCCACAGTTGCGCCAGACTCTTGGCGATCACCAGACCCAGGCCACTTTGCCCCGGCGACTGACGCTCGAGCGTCGCCAGTGCTGTGCTCGATGGCAGCAGGGAAATGCGTTCGTCACTGGTCGACAGCAGCAACTGCCCGGGCAAGCCCTGCGGCACGCTGCCCTTGTGCAGGAACAGGTCGTAGTTGCTGTGTTCCAAACTGTCGGGGTCATAGCCGAAATAGCTGGTCATCGAGCCGTGCGGGTCGAGATCGACCACGACCACGCGCTTGCCCGCCTCTGCCAGCAATCCGGCTAAAGCGATGGAAGAGGTGGTTTTACCGACCCCACCCTTTTGATTGGCGACTGCCCAGACTCTCATTCAGTTCGTTCCTCCCGACCGAGATGCTCGGCCGAGACATGGCTCAGCGTATTAATGCGGGTGACGGAGAATTGACGGCACTCTCGCGTCCCGGCGTCTTGACCGGGGTCGGTGCAGTTTGTGTGCCAGCGCGCTTCAGCGCAGCGTCCGGTTGCGCATGAGCGGTTCCGGTGCCCGTGAGGCTGCGGCGCACATCCAGATTGCGCGATACCACCAACACCACGCGACGGTTTTTTCCCCGGCCTTCGGCAGTAGCGTTATTCGCGACCGGCTGGAATTCGCCGTAGCCAACCGAGGCCAGCCGACCGGGGTTTACGCCCTGCATCGCCAGCATGCGCACGATGCTCGCCGAGCGCGCCGAGGACAGCTCCCAATTGGTCGGGTACTGCGCGGTGCGGATCGGTTGGTCGTCGGTAAAACCTTCGACGTGGATCGGGTTGTCGAACGGTTTGAGGATCGCGGCAACCTTGTCGATGATGTTGAAGGCGATGTCGCTCGGCATGGCGTCGCCGCTGCCGAACAACAGGCTGGAGTTGAGTTCGATCTCGACCCACAACTCGTTGCCGCGCACAGTCATCTGGTTGGAGCTGATCAGGTCGCCGAACGCGGCACTGATGTCGTCGGCGATGCTTTTCAGCGGATCACTGGCGCCGGCAATACCGGCGTCAATCTGCTCGGCGTCCTTGACCAGCGGCTTGGCCGGGGTCACGGTCTTCGGTCGCTCGTCGCCAATCGGGATCGGCTTGAGCGCGCGGTCGGAGTCGGTGAAGACCCCGACCAGCGCTTCGGAAATTTCCTTGTACTTGCCTTCGTTGATCGACGAAATCGAGTACATCACCACGAAGAAAGCGAACAGCAGCGTAATGAAGTCGGCGTAGGACACGAGCCAGCGCTCGTGATTAACGTGTTCTTCCTGGTGCCTGCGACGAGCCATAGTCCATTACCCCCATCAATCCATGAAGCCCTGAAGCTTCAGCTCGATAGAGCGCGGGTTTTCACCTTCGGCGATCGACAAAATACCTTCCAACAACATTTCGCGATAACGCGACTGCCGCAACGCGATGGACTTCAGTTTGGCCGCCACCGGCAGCAGAATCAGGTTGGCACTGGCCACACCGTAGATGGTCGCGACGAACGCCACGGCGATGCCGCTGCCCAGTTGCGTCGGGTCGGCGAGATTGCCCATCACATGGATCAGGCCCATGACAGCACCAATGATGCCGATGGTTGGCGCGTAGCCACCCATGCTTTCAAAGACTTTGGAGGCCTCGATATCACGCGCTTCCTGGGTGTAGAAATCCACTTCGAGGATGCTGCGGATCGCTTCCGGCTCGGCGCCGTCGACCAACAGTTGCAGGCCTTTTCGCGAGTAGTTGTCAGGTTCGGCGTCAGCCACCCCTTCCAGGCCGAGCAAGCCTTCCTTACGCGCGGTGAGACTCCAGTTGACTACACGGTCGATGCCGCCAGCCAAGTCGACCCGTGGCGGAAAGAAGATCCAGGCGAGAATCTGCATCGCGCGTTTGAACGCGCTCATCGGCGATTGCAACAGCGCGGCACCGACGGTGCCGCCTATTACGATCAGTGCCGCCGGGCCGTTGGCCAGCGCACCGAGGTGACCACCTTCCAGGTAGTTGCCGCCGATGATGGCGACGAACGCCATGATGATCCCGATAAGGCTTAGAACATCCATCAGATACACGCCTCGACGATGTGCTTGCCGATGTCGTCCAGACCGTAGACCGCGTCAGCGAGGTCGGCTTTGACGATGGCCATCGGCATGCCGTAGATCACGCAGCTTGCTTCATCCTGCGCCCACACCGAGCTGCCGCCCTGCTTGAGCAGGCGCGCGCCTTCACGGCCGTCCGCGCCCATGCCGGTCAGTACGACCGCCAGAACTTTGTCGCCGTAGGATTTGGCTGCCGAGCCGAAGGTGATGTCTACGCACGGCTTGTAGTTCAGACGCTCGTCGCCCGGGAGGATTTTCACCGCGCCACGGCCGTCGATCATCATTTGCTTGCCGCCGGGTGCCAGCAGCGCCAGACCAGGACGCAGGATGTCGCCATCCTCGGCTTCCTTGACGCTGATACGGCAGAGCTTGTCCAGACGCTCGGCAAAGGCTTTGGTGAATGCTGCCGGCATGTGCTGGATCAGTACGATCGGCGCCGGGAAGTTGGCCGGCAATTGCGTCAGCACTCGCTGCAAGGCGACAGGGCCACCCGTCGACGTACCGATGGCGACCAGTTTGTAGGCCTTGCGTTTCGGTGCCGGCGACGAAGCACTGGCAGCCGGCGCGCGCGTCGGTGCCGGAGCAGGCGCCGGGCGTACCGGTGCGCTGCTGGTATGGCTGCTGCTGTGGCTGCTGTGGTTGCTGAAACTCGATGCGGCCGGGGCCGGCGTTGGTGCAGGAGCAGGTGCCGCCACAGGTGCAGGAGCGCTGTAAGCACTGAAACGACGATTACTGCGCGAGATGCTATGCACCTTTTCGCACAGCAGTTGCTTGACCTTCTCGGGGTTACGCGAGATGTCTTCGAAGTTCTTCGGCAGGAAATCCACCGCGCCAGCGTCCAGCGCATCCAGGGTTACCCGGGCGCCTTCGTGGGTCAGCGAGGAGAACATCAACACCGGGGTCGGGCAGCGCTGCATGATGTGCCGCACTGCCGTGATGCCGTCCATCATTGGCATCTCGTAGTCCATGGTGATCACGTCAGGCTTGAGCGCCATGGCCTGATCGATCGCCTCTTTACCGTTGGTTGCCGTGCCGACAACCTGGATGCTCGGATCCGCTGAAAGAATTTCCGAGACGCGGCGACGGAAAAAACCC
>NZ_JBIWAL010000035.1:43879-44474 GCF_044760045.1 Pseudomonas sp. NPDC098747
AAAACCCGAATCGTCCACCACCAGGACTTTGACTGCCATAAACACTCCATTAGGTGCGGCGGGACGCTATCGCCCCGCCGCCCCGGATTCAAATACGCCGTGCGGCGTAACGCTTGAGCATGCTCGGAACATCAAGGATCAGCGCGATACGGCCGTCACCGGTGATGGTGGCGCCGGACATGCCCGGAGTGCCCTGAAGCATTTTGCCCAATGGCTTGATGACCACTTCTTCCTGGCCGACCAGTTGATCGACGACGAAGCCGATCCGCTGGGTGCCCACCGAAAGGATCACCACATGGCCTTCGCGCTGCTCTTCGTGAGCGGCGGAGCTGACCAGCCAGCGCTTGAGGTAGAACAATGGCAAGGCCTTGTCCCGCACGATCACCACTTCCTGACCGTCGACGACGTTGGTGGTCGACAGGTCGAGGTGGAAGATTTCGTTGACGTTGACCAGCGGGAACGCAAACGCCTGATTGCCCAGCATGACCATCAGGGTCGGCATGATCGCGAGCGTCAGCGGCACCTTGATGACGATCTTCGAGCCCAGGCCCTTGGTCGAGTAGATGTTGATCGAACCGAAGAGCAGGGAAAACAA
>NZ_JBIWAL010000035.1:44484-58538 GCF_044760045.1 Pseudomonas sp. NPDC098747
ATCTTGGTCTTCACCACGTCCATGCCGACACCGCGGCCGGACACGTCGGAGATCTCGGTCTTGGTCGAGAACCCAGGGGCGAAAATCAGGTTGTAGCACTCGGTATCGCTCAGGCGATCGGCTGCATCCTTGTCCATCACGCCGCGTTTTACCGCGATGGCGCGCAGGACGTTCGGGTCCATGCCTTTGCCGTCATCGGAAATCGACAGCAGGATGTGATCGCCTTCCTGTTCGGCGGCCAGCACCACTTTGCCGCCCCGGGCCTTGCCCGAGGCTTCGCGTTCTTCCGGCGACTCGATGCCGTGGTCGACCGCGTTGCGCACCAAGTGGACCAGCGGGTCGGCCAGGGCCTCGACAAGGTTTTTGTCGAGATCGGTTTCTTCGCCGACCAGTTCCAGGTTGATCTCTTTCTTGAGCTGACGAGCCAAGTCGCGAACCAGACGCGGGAAGCGCCCGAAGACCTTCTTGATCGGTTGCATCCGGGTCTTCATCACCGCGGTCTGCAAGTCGGCCGTGACCACGTCGAGGTTCGACACAGCCTTTTGCATGGCTTCGTCGCCGCTGTTCAGACCCAGGCGCACCAGACGGTTACGCACCAGCACCAACTCGCCAACCATGTTCATGATTTCGTCGAGACGGGCGGTGTCGACCCGCACGGTGGTTTCGGCTTCGCTGGCCGGTTTTTCTGGCGGCGGTGCAGCGGCGGCACGGGCCGGAGCCGGTGCAGCAGCGGCCGCCGGTTTTGGCGTTTCGGCTTTCGGCGCAGGCTTGGGCGCAGCGGCCGGGGCCTTGGCGGCAGGCGTGGCGACGGCAGACGTGCTGCCAGTCGCGGCGGCGCCCACTTCAGTGAACTTGCCTTTGCCGTGCAATTCGTCGAGCAGCGATTCGAATTCGTGATCGCTGATCAGGTCACTGCCGGCCGCAGCCGCTGCCGGTTTTGCGGCAGGTGCAGGCACCGAAGCAATGGCCGATTCCAGCGCATCAACGGCAAAGTTGCCCTTGCCGTGCAACTGATCGAGCAGTGCTTCGAATTCGTCGTCGGTGATGTCCGAGCTGTCGCCCTTGGCCGGCGCCGCAGGAGCCGCCGCCGCAGGTGCAACAGCGTCCGCCGCGAACTGGCCTTTGCCGTGCAGTTGATCGAGCAACGACTCGAACTCGGCATCGGTGATTTCATCGCTGGCCGCCGCATCGGGAGCCTGCGCAGGTGCAGCAGCGGCCGGGGCTTCGGCTTGGGCCTTGACGGCGTTCAGCGAGTCCAGCAGCTGTTCAAATTCGTTATCGGTGATGTCGCCCGAGTCGCTTTCGGTGACCGGTGCTTCAACGACTTCTTCGACCGCTACGGCATCAGCCGATTGCGGTTCGGCCAGACGCGCCAGGGCGGCCAGCAGTTCAGGCGTAGCAGCCGTGATCGGGCTGCGCTCGCGCACTTCGGTGAACATGCCGTTCACCGCATCCAGTGCTTCGAGCACAACGTCCATCAGTTCTGAATCAACGCGACGCTCACCCTTGCGCAGGATGTCGAACACGTTTTCGGCGATGTGACAGCACTCCACCAGCTCATTGAGCTGAAGGAAGCCGGCGCCCCCTTTTACAGTGTGGAAACCGCGAAAAATTGCGTTGAGCAGATCAGCATCATCCGGGCGGCTTTCCAGCTCGACCAATTGTTCTGACAGTTGCTCAAGAATCTCGCCGGCCTCAACCAGGAAATCCTGAAGGATCTCTTCATCGGCGCCGAAGCTCATTAAGGGGGTGCTCCTACAGGTCTAAAAACCCAAAAAACCTAAAATTCAAAAAACACTAGAACCCAAGGCTGGATAACAAATCGTCCACATCGTCCTGACCGGACACAACGTCTTCTCGTTTATCGGCATGAATCTGCGGACCTTCACCCTGCGAGAGATGTTTTTGTGGATCTTTTTCAGCGAGCATTGCCGCACGGTCATGTTCGATGCCCGCAAAGCGGTCCACCTGACTGGCCATGAGCACAAGTTTGAGCAAATTGCTTTCGACTTCGGTGACCAGTTGGGTCACACGCTTGATCACCTGACCGGTGAGGTCCTGATAATCCTGAGCCAGCAGGATGTCGTTCAGATTGCTCGACACCGCACGGTTGCCCGTGCTGCTGCGTGACAGAAAACCGTCGACCCGGCGCGCCAGTTCGCGGAACTCTTCAGCCCCGACCTCACGACGCATGAAACGACCCCAATCGGTACTCAAGGCCTGGGCTTCTTCAGCCAGCCCATTGACCACCGGCGTGGCGCTTTCCACCAGATCCATGGTGCGGTTGGCCGCGGCTTCCGTCAGCTTGACCACATAGCCCAGGCGTTCGGTGGCGTCGGTGATTTGCGACACTTCCTCGGCTTGCGGCATGTTCGGGTCAATCTGGAAATTGACGATCGCACTGTGCAGTTCACGAGTGAGCTTGCCAACTTCCTGGTACAGGCCACGGTCACGGGTCTGATTGAGCTCATGGATCAATTGCACAGCGTCGCCGAACCTGCCCTTTTCAAGGCTTTCGACCAGTTCGACCGCATGTTTTTTCAGGGTCGATTCAAAATCGCCCTGTGAAGATTCGTTATGGTCCATAGCTCCCCCGTGGCGCAGTTTCTCAACCGATGCGTTCGAAAATCTTCTCGATTTTGTCTTTCAACGCCTGGGCCGTGAAGGGTTTCACCACATAGCCGTTAACACCGGCCTGGGCTGCTTCAATGATCTGTTCGCGCTTGGCTTCAGCGGTCACCATCAGCACTGGCAGGTGCTTGAGTTTTTCATCGGCGCGCACGTGGCGCAGCAGGTCGATACCGGTCATTCCCGGCATGTTCCAGTCTGTTACCAGAAAGTCGATGTTGCCGCTGTTGAGAACCGGAATGGCAGTGATGCCATCGTCAGCCTCGACGGTGTTGGTGAACCCCAGATCGCGCAGCAGGTTCTTGATGATCCGCCGCATCGTTGAGAAGTCATCAACGATGAGGATTTTCATGTTCTTGTCCAATTCGACCTCCAAGCAGTCTTAAACGCGCCCAGCACCTGGACGCGCCATTTCATTCAATCCGGCGTAGCACTCGAAGACTGTCTGGAGCACAACAGAGCAAGACCGGTGCCGTTCATCAACCGCACCAGCCTCGTTCGCAGTGTCCCCACACTGCCTTCAGCGCGCTCGCCACTCCCCCAAACGCCCCCGCAAACGGGCCGCGCACTGGCTGTGTAACTGGCTGACCCGCGATTCACTGACGCCAAGGACTTCACCGATCTCCTTGAGGTTCAGCTCTTCGTCGTAGTACAGCGCCAACACCAGTCGCTCACGCTCCGGCAAATTGGCAATCGCGTCCGCCAATGCGGCCTGAAAGCGTTCATCTTCCAGATCGCGTGACGGCTCAAGATGAGCGCTCGCGCCATCCTCGTGCAGCCCTTCGTGTTCGCCGTCCTGCAACAGGTCGTCGAAACTGAACAAGCGGCTGCCCAGGGTGTCATTCAAAATCCCGTAATAATCGTCGAGACTCAATTGGAGTTCGGCCGCAACCTCGTGATCTTTAGCATCGCGGCCGGTTTTAGCTTCAATCGAGCGAATTGCGTCGCTGACCATACGGGTATTGCGGTGAACCGAGCGTGGCGCCCAGTCCCCTTTGCGCACTTCGTCGAGCATCGCGCCGCGGATTCGAATGCCCGCGTACGTTTCGAAACTGGCGCCTTTGCTGGCGTCATATTTGGTCGAAACTTCGAGCAGGCCGATCATCCCGGCCTGGATCAGGTCCTCGACCTGCACACTTGCCGGCAACCGGGCCAGCAAGTGGTAGGCAATGCGTTTGACCAGTGGCGCGTAACGCTCGATTAATTCGTACTGCGCATCACGTGCCGACTTCTTGTAGTAGTTCATACCGCTTGCGGTCATATGACAGGCCCTGCCGTTTGCTGCACGAGGCGCTCGACGAAGAATTCAAGGTGACCGCGCGGGTTGGCAGGCAGCGGCCAGGTATCGACCTTCTGTGCGATTGCCTTGAACGCCAGGGCGCACTTGGAACGCGGAAAGGCTTCATAGACCGCACGTTGTTTCTGCACTGCCTTGCGCACGCTTTCGTCATAAGGCACGGCGCCGACGTATTGTAGGGCCACGTCCAGGAAGCGATCCGTGACCTTGGTCAACTTGGCGAACAGATTGCGCCCTTCCTGCGGGCTCTGCGCCATGTTGGCCAGGACACGGAAGCGGTTCATGCCGTAATCGCGATTGAGCAACTTGATCAGCGCGTAAGCGTCGGTAATCGAAGTCGGCTCGTCGCAGACCACCAGCAACACTTCTTGCGCGGCGCGTACAAAACTGACTACCGAGTCACCAATACCCGCAGCGGTGTCGATGACCAGTACGTCGAGATTGTCGCCGAGGTCGCTGAAGGCCTGAATCAGACCGGCATGTTGGGCCGGGCTCAGATGAACCATGCTCTGGGTGCCCGACGCGGCTGGCACGATGCGAATCCCACCCGGGCCTTGCAACAGAACGTCGCGCAACTCGCAGCGGCCTTCGATCACGTCGGCCAAGGTGCGTTTGGGCGTCAGGCCCAGCAGAACGTCGACGTTCGCCAGTCCCAGATCGGCGTCCAGCAGCATGACCCGACGGCCAAGCTCTGCCAGCGCCAGAGACAAGTTCACTGACACGTTAGTCTTGCCGACTCCACAAATGACTCCGGTCACCTCGATCACCTGTACGGGATGCATGCTGCCCATGTTATTTCTTTACCTTGTCTTGCATAGACGGAGGCCACATTACTGGCTGCGCGTTCACAAACGGAACAATGCATGGCAGACCATCGATGTAGGTACAAAAACTGTTCATGATTACCTCAGCCTACCTGCTTGGTCGGGCTGTGATAGATATCAGCGAACATGTCAGCCATGGCTTCTTCGCTGGGTTCTTCCTGCATTTGCACGCTGACGGCGCGGCTGACCAGTTGATGACGACGCGGCAGATGCAGATCATCCGGAATCCGTGGGCCATCGGTCAGGTACGCGACCGGCAATTCATGACTGATCGCCAGGCTCAACACTTCGCCAAGGCTGGCCGTTTCATCCAGTTTAGTCAGGATGCACCCGGCGAGCCCGCAACGCTTGTAACTGTGATAAGCGGCGGTTAGAACCTGTTTCTGGCTGGTGGTTGCCAGCACGAGATAATTTTTTGAACGGATGCCACGACCGGCCAGGCTTTCGAGCTGCATGCGCAGTGCCGGATCGCTGGCCTGCAGGCCGGCGGTATCGATCAGCACCACGCGTTTGCGCAACAGCGGATCGAGCGCCTGCACCAGCGACTGGCCCGGATCGACGTGCGTCACCGGCACGTTGAGAATCCGGCCCAGGGTCTTCAGTTGTTCCTGAGCGCCGATGCGGAAGCTGTCCATGCTCACCAGCGCCACATTCTGCGCGCCGTACTTGAGCACGTAACGGGCAGCGAGCTTGGCCAGCGTGGTGGTCTTGCCCATGCCGGCAGGGCCGACCATGGCAATCACACCGCCCTCTTCCAGCGGCTCGACTTCCGGCACGGCAATCATTCGCGCCAGGTGCGCCAGCAGCATGCGCCAAGCCTGACGAGGTTCTTCGATATCTTTGATCATCGCCAGCAGGTCGCGCGACAACGGGCCGGACAGACCGATACGTTGCAGACGGCGATACAGGTTGGCTTGCGCCGGACGGCTGCCTTGCAGCTGATTCCAGGCGAGGGTGCCGAGCTGAACTTCCATCAGCTCGCGCAGGCTGTTCAATTCAAAACGCATCGAATCCAGTGCACGCGGATCAACACCGCCAGACGATTGCGCAGGTGCCGGAGCCGGACGCGCCGGGGCCGCGTAAGTCGGCTCGCTCAGCGGTTCGGCAGCGGTCAGCGACAGGCCGGCCGTCATTGGCAAACCGGCGAACAGCTGGCGATTGGTGTCGCCGTCGGCTTCGCCACGCATGCTCAACTCGGCCTGGGCGGTGACGATGCGCGACTGGGTCTTGCGCAGCTCGTCTTCAAGTTCCATGTTCGGAACCCGTGGCGCCAGCGCCGACAACTTGTAATCCAGCGCCGCCGTCAGCTCGACGCCGCCGGCAATGCGGCGGTTGCCAATGATGGCGGCATCAGCGCCCAGCTCATCACGAACCAGCTTCATGGCCTGACGCATATCGGCGGCGAAAAAACGCTTAACTTGCATAAACCACTACCTCAGCCGTTGGGCCCTACTGTCGCAACGATCGTCACTTGCTTGTTGTCCGGTATTTCCTGGTAGGCCAGCACGTGCAGGCCAGGAACTGCCAGGCGGCCAAAACGCGAGAGCATCGCGCGGATCGGTCCGGCGACCAAGAGGATCACCGGCTGACCTTGCATTTCCTGACGCTGCGCCGCTTCGATCAGCGAACGTTGCAGCTTCTCGGCCATGCTTGGCTCCAGCAGAACGCCCTCTTCCGAGCCTTGTCCTGCCTTCTGCAGACTATTGAGCAATATCTGTTCCAACCTTGGCTCCAGAGTGATAACGGGCAGCTCAGACTCAGTGCCTACAATGCTTTGGACGATTGCGCGGGATACACCGACCCGCACAGCAGCCACCAACGCGGCAGTATCTTGACTCTTCGCGGCGTTGTTGGCGATGGCTTCGGCAATGCTGCGGATATCGCGTACCGGCACATGTTCGGCCAACAACGCTTGCAGCACCTTGAGCAACTGCGACAACGAGACCACGCCCGGCACCAGCTCTTCCGCCAGTTTTGGCGAGCTTTTGGCCAGCAATTGCATGAGTTGCTGCACTTCCTCGTGGCCGATCAGCTCGCTGGAGTGCTTGTACAGAATCTGGTTCAAGTGCGTCGCAACCACCGTGCTCGCATCCACCACGGTATAGCCCAACGATTGTGCCTGCGCGCGCTGGCTGATTTCGATCCACACCGCTTCCAGACCGAAAGCCGGATCTTTGGCGTTGATCCCGTTGAGCGCACCGTAGACCTGGCCGGGGTTGATTGCCAGTTCGCGATCCGGGTAAATCTCGGCCTCGGCGAGGATCACCCCCATCAAGGTCAGGCGATAAGCGCTTGGCGCCAGATCGAGGTTGTCTCGAATATGCACAGTGGGCATCAGGAAGCCCAGGTCCTGCGAAAGTTTCTTGCGCACGCCCTTGATCCGCGCCAGCAATTGCCCGCCCTGATTGCGATCCACCAGCGGAATCAGGCGGTAGCCGACTTCCAGGCCAATCATGTCGATCGGGGTCACGTCGTCCCAGCCAAGCTCTTTGGTTTCCATGGCGCGGGCCGGTGATGGCAGCAGTTCCTGCTGACGCTTGACCTCTTCCAGCGCGACGACTTTGGCCACGTTCTGTTTTTTCCAGAACAGGTAAGCGCCGAAGCCAGCCAGTGCGGCCATGCTCAGGAACGAGAAGTGCGGCATGCCCGGCACCAGGCCCATGACCGCCATCAGACCGGCCGCCACTGCCAGCGCTTTCGGCGAGGCGAACATCTGACGGTTGATCTGCTTGCCCATGTCTTCCGAACCGGAAGCACGGGTCACCATGATCGCCGCGGCTGTTGATAACAACAGTGATGGCAATTGCGCCACCAAACCGTCACCGATGGTCAGCAAGGCGTAAACCCGGCCAGCGTCACCGAAGGTCATGCCGTGCTGGAAGATACCGACGGCCATACCGCCGATGAGGTTGATGAACAGAATCAGCAGGCCGGCAATGGCGTCACCACGGACGAACTTGCTCGCACCGTCCATCGAACCGTAGAACTCGGCCTCTTGGGCGACTTCCTGACGGCGCGACTTGGCCTGGTTCTGATCGATCAGACCGGCGTTGAGGTCGGCGTCGATCGCCATTTGTTTGCCGGGCATCGCATCGAGAGTGAAACGCGCGCTCACCTCGGAAATACGCCCGGCACCCTTGGTCACCACGACAAAGTTGATGATCATCAAAATCGCGAAAACCACGATACCGACCACGTAGTTACCGCCGATCACCACCTCACCGAAGGCCTGGATCACCTTACCGGCGGCGGCGTGGCCGTCCTGACCGTGGAGCATCACCACCCGCGTCGACGCCACGTTCAACGCCAGCCGCATCAGCGTCGCCACCAGCAGAATCGTCGGGAACACCGCAAAATCCAGTGGTCGCAGGGCGTAGACGCACACCAGCAGCACGACGATGGACAAGGCAATGTTGAAGGTGAAAAACACGTCGAGCAGGA
Organism: Pseudomonas sp. NPDC098747; assembly: GCF_044760045.1. Taxonomy (NCBI): domain Bacteria; kingdom Pseudomonadati; phylum Pseudomonadota; class Gammaproteobacteria; order Pseudomonadales; family Pseudomonadaceae; genus Pseudomonas; species Pseudomonas sp. NPDC098747. The sequence continues at coordinate 52,675 of NZ_JBIWAL010000035.1, forward strand.
ACGGCGGTATCGGCAACATCATCATTGCCAACATGACCAGCAGCAACAACGGCACGCCCAGATTGCCTCGACTGAGGTCGGCAACGTTTGAGCGAGCATTGTTGAGTAACTGAGAGCGATCCACCGGTTTTCCCCGTTCCTTTAAAGCAAACTTTTGACGCCCAGAGCGGACGTACGGCGGCTATTGCAAGAAGCCTTCCAACTTTTGCCACGGAATGAAACAGAGGGGTTTGACCGAGGTTTTTTCTGCTGGCCGGGATGGCCTCTTCGCGAGCAAGCTCGCTCCCACAGAGAAATTCATTCCAAATCCGGGAGTGGAATGCATTCCAAATGTGGGAGCGAGCTTGCTCGCGAAGGGGCCAGTGAAGTCAGCGCAAATCGCCTTTTAAACTCCGGTGTTTAAAAGACACCTCCAGACACGCCTTCGAGGCTACAAATCCTTGCGCCATTGCCTACAGCCAAGCCAGAATCCGCCGGCTTGTGCGCCTTGGGGATGGACTCTATTGTTGAACCGTCGCTGATTTCTCAGTGATCGGGTTTAGCAGCCTGGGTTATCTCTAGACGCACAAAGTCCGTTGCCGTTATGGCGGCTTTGCGTGGGGCACTTCGGTGCGCCGGGTTCTAGAGTCCTGGTCTGCTAACCCGCGTATAGCCGCCACCCCTTTCGTTAGCAGCGGACAGTGGCAGCTTCATTACTCTAGAGGCTTCACCATGATCAAACCAACACCCAACCCACCCGAAACCGACCCCACCTCCCCCTACGAATCCCTCGACTCGAAAAAGCTCAACGAAGCCGCCGACCGCGCCCTCGATCACTACCTCAGCCCGCCCGGATCCACGCCCCCTCCACGTAAAACCCGCAGGATGTACGCCGTTACCGCGGACTTCAAAAACGAGGAACTGCTGGTCGATGCCTGCGAAACACTCGCCTCGGCCAAAACCATCGCCAATGACTTCGCCCGCCTCTTGCCAGCGTCGCAGCGCAGGACGCTGTTGGGGATTGCGCAATTGATCATGCTCGGGGAGCTGGCGGTGAATCGAGTGCTGGATAACCTTGAGTTGCCAAACTAATCCCCACGCAGATCCCATGTGGCGAGGGGATTTATCCCCGTTCGGCTGCGCAGCAGTCGTAAAACCTCAAACTTCGGTACATCAGGAATACCGCACGCTCAGTTTTTGGGGGCTGCTGCGCAGCCCAACGGGGATAAATCCCCTCGCCACAATGACCTCTGTGAATGTTGGATGGCATTTGGCCTGGCATAAAAAAACCGCCGCCCCGTTCAATCGGGACGGCGGTTTTTTCGTTTCATCACAGTAAAGTCAGGAATCGCGGCGCAAATCCGGTGGAATCGGCAGATCATCCATCAGCGGATCCGGGCGTTTGCCCTTGCCTGCGCGGTATTGGCGGATCTGGTAGACGTAGGCCAACACCTGCGCCACCGCCAGATACAAGCCACCAGGGATTTCCTGATCGAGTTCGGTTGAGTAGTAGATCGACCGTGCCAACCCTGGCGATTCAAGGAGCATGACGTTGTTGGCCACGGCGATTTCGCGGATCTTCAGCGCCAGGAAGTCGCTGCCCTTGGCAATCAGCATCGGCGCCCCGCCCTTCTCCGAGTCGTACTTGAGCGCCACGGCGTAGTGGGTCGGGTTGGTGATGACCACGTCGGCGTCGGGGATTGCCGCCATCATGCGTCGCTGGGACATTTCGCGCTGGGTCTGGCGGATGCGCTGTTTGACCTCCGGCCGCCCCTCCTGATCCTTGTGTTCGTCGCGCACTTCCTGCTTGGTCATCTTGAGCTTTTTCATGCTCTCCCAGATCTGCACCGGGACATCGACCGCCGCGATGATGATCAGACCGCAGGCCAGCCACAGCGTGCTCCAGCCGACCAGCACCACACTGTGGATGATCGCCAGCTCCAGCGGTTCATGGGCGATGCGCATAAGGTCATCGACGTCCGCAGCCAACACCATCAACGCCACAGACAAGGTGATCAAAAACTTGGCGAGTGCCTTGAGCAACTCGATCACAGCCTTGAACGAAAACATCCGCTTCAGGCCTGCCGCCGGGTTCATCCGGCTGAACTTGGGCGCCATGGAGCCGGCCGCGAAGAGCCAGCCACCGAGGGAAATCGGCCCGATCAGCGCGGCCAGCAGCAGCGTGATCATGATGGGCTGAATCGCCACCAGAGCGATCGTCCCCGACTGCAAGAGAAACGCACCCATGGAACCCTGGTCCATGATCACTTCACGCGACAACGTGAAGTTCAGGCGCATCAGGTCCATCAGGTCTTCGGCGAGCATGCCGCCGAACACCAGCAACGCGCCGGCACCAGCCATCATCACGGCGAGGGTGTTGAGCTCTTTCGAGCGGGCAATCTCACCCTTCTCACGGGAGTCCTTTTTACGTTTCTCCGTGGGGTCTTCTGTTTTGTCCTGACCGCTTTCGCTCTCTGCCATGACTCAGCGCGCCCGTGCCAGTTCGCGTAGCAACTGCAAGGCCTCGGTGGCCAGCGGTCGATACTGATTGAGAATATCCGCCAGACCGACCCAGACGATGAACAGCCCGAGCACCAGGGTCAGCGGAAAACCGATGGAGAAAATGTTCAGTTGCGGCGCGGCACGAGTCATCACACCGAAGGCAATGTTGACCACCAACAACGCGGTCACCGCCGGCAACACCAGCAGCAACGCCGCCCCCAGAACCCAACCGAGTTTGCCGGCCAGCTCCCAATAATGCGCGGTCATCAGCCCACTACCTACTGGCAGGGTGGTGAAGCTTTCGGTGAGGACTTCGAACACCACCAGATGGCCGTTCATCGACAGGAACAACAACGTCACGAGCATGGTGAAAAACTGCCCGATCACCGCCACCGAAACGCCGTTGGCCGGGTCGACCATCGAGGCAAAACCCATACCCATCTGGATCGCGACAATCTGCCCGGCCACGGCAAACGCCTGAAAAAACAGTTGCAGGGAAAAGCCAAGCACGGCGCCGATGAGAATCTGCTCGGCAATCAGCAGCAAGCCACTGAGATCGAGCGGACTGACCGCCGGCATCGGCGGCAGGCCCGGGACAATCACCACGGTGATCGCCACGGCGAAATACAGGCGCACGCGCCGCGGGATGAGGGTAGTGCCGAACACCGGCATGACCATCAGCATCGAGGCCACGCGAAACAGCGGCAACATGAACGTCGCCACCCAGGAACTGATCTGGGTGTCGGTCAGCTGAAGCAGCGATTGCATGGCTTAGCCGATGACCATCGGGATGTTTTTGTACAACTCGATGATGTATTCCATGAAGGTCTGCACGATCCACGGACCGCCGACGATCAGGGTCACCAGCATCACCAGCAGACGCGGCAGAAAGCTCAAAGTCTGTTCGTTGATCTGCGTGGCCGCCTGGAACATCGCCACCAGCAAGCCGACCAACAGGCTCGGCACCACCAGAATCGCGACCATCAACGTGGTCAGCCACAGCGCCTCACGAAAGATATCGACCGCGACTTCCGGCGTCATGGCGAGACACCCCCGAAACTGCTGGCCAAGGTGCCGATAATCAGCGCCCAGCCATCCACCAGCACGAACAGCATGATCTTGAACGGCAGCGAAATGATCAGTGGCGAGAGCATCATCATACCCATTGCCATCAGAACACTGGCCACGACGAGGTCGATGATCAGGAACGGAATAAAGATCATGAAGCCGATCTGGAACGCGGTTTTAAGCTCCGACGTGACGAACGCCGGCACCAGAATAGTCAGTGGCGCCTGATCCGGGGTGGCGATGTCGGTGCGCTTGGACAGGCGCATGAACAGCTCAAGATCGCTGGTGCGCGTCTGCGCAAGCATGAAGTCCTTGATCGGCACCTGAGCTTTTTCCACCGCTTGCTGGGCGGTGAGTGTTTCCGCCAGATACGGTTGCAGCGCATCGTTGTTCACCCGGTCGAACACCGGCGCCATGATGAACATCGTCAGGAACAGCGCCATGCCGGTGAGGATCTGGTTCGACGGCGTCTGCTGCAAACCGAGGGCCTGACGCAGGATCGAGAAGACGATGATGATCCGCGTGAAACTGGTCATCAGGATGACCGCCGCCGGGATAAAACTCAGCGCGGTCATGATCAGCAGGATCTGCAGACTGACCGAGTATTCCTGCGCGCCGTCGGCGTTGGTGCCCAGCGTGATCGCCGGGATCGACAACGGATCGGCGGCGAACGCCAGCGGCGCGGCCAGCATCAGGGCCAGCGTCAAGACGATGCGTAGCGCACCCATTACTTCTTATCCTTCTGATCCTTGCCGAGAATTCTCAGCAGATGCTGGGCAAATTCCGGCGTCGCTTTCTCGCTGGTGTTCGGCACCTCGACCGGTTCCTTGAGCACGTGCAGCGCGGTGATGGTGCCGGGGCTCAAGCCGAGCAGAATCTGCTCGTTGCCGACCTGCACCAGCATCAGACGGTCACGCGGGCCGAGCGCGCGCGAGCCAATCAGCTCGATCACCTGCCCCTTGCCCGCAGGCCCCGCCTGCTGCACCCGACGCAACAGCCAGGCGAGGAAGAAGATCAACCCCAACACCAGCAGCAGGCCGAACACCAACTGCGTCAATTGCCCGGCCACGCCACTGTTGACCATCGGCGCGGTAGCAGCGGCAGGCGCGGCGTGGCCGGCCACCGGTTCGGCGGCCAACACGCTCAGGGGCAAGGCCAGCAGAGCCCAGAGAAACCTTTTCACTCAGCGCAGCTTCTTGATGCGTTCGCTTGGGCTGATCACGTCGGTCAGGCGAATGCCGAACTTCTCGTTGACCACCACGACTTCGCCGTGAGCGATCAGCGTGCCGTTGACCAGCACGTCCAGCGGCTCACCGGCCAGGCGATCGAGCTCGATCACCGAACCCTGGTTGAGTTGCAGCAGGTTGCGGATGTTGATATCGGTGCTGCCGACTTCCATCGAGATGGACACCGGGATGTCGAGGATCACGTCCAGGTTCGGGCCGTCCAGCGTCACCGGATCGTTATTCTTCGGCACGCTGCCGAACTCTTCCATCGGCAGACGCGAGCCGCTGGAGGCGTCGGCGGCCAGCAGTGCGTCAATTTCGGATTGGCCGTCACCGGTCTCTTCCAGGGCAGCAGCCCATTCGTCAGCCAGTGCCTGATCGTCCTGGGCGTTCATATCGTCGTTCATCATTTGTCCTCGGCGGGCAAAAATTCAGCTAAATGTGGGGGTGAAAGCGCCGCTTCAGCGACGCTCGATCGGCTCGATCACCTGCAACGCGAGGTTGCCTTTGTGCGAGCCCATCTTGACCTTGAAGGCCGGCACGCCGTTGGCGCGCATGATCATTTCGTCCGGCATCTCGACCGGGATCACATCTCCCGGTTGCATGTGCAGGATGTCGCGCAGCTTCAACTGACGGCGGGCCACGGTGGCACCGATCGGCACGTCGACATCGAGCACGTCCTGGCGCAGGGCGTTGACCCAGCGCTCGTCCTGATCGTCGAGGTCCGACTGGAAACCGGCATCGAGCATTTCACGCACCGGCTCGATCATCGAGTACGGCATGGTCACGTGCAGGTCGCCGCCACCGCCATCAAGTTCGATGTGGAAAGTGGAGACGACAATCGCTTCGCTCGGGCCGACGATGTTGGCCATGGCCGGGTTCACTTCCGAGTTGATGTACTCGAAATTGACTTCCATGATCGCCTGCCAGGCTTCTTTCAGATCGACGAAGGCCTGCTCCAGCACCATGCGCACAACACGCAGTTCGGTCGGGGTGAATTCACGCCCTTCGATCTTGGCGTGACGGCCGTCGCCGACGAAGAAGTTGTCCACCAGTTTGAACACCAGTTTGGCGTAGAGCATGAACAGC
>NZ_JBIWAL010000036.1:0-56569 GCF_044760045.1 Pseudomonas sp. NPDC098747
TAAGCAGGGCTACCGCAGCATCAAAACGATGCTGTTTCATGCTATTTCCTTGTTCATGCGCCGAAAGGGCAATCGAGTAAAGCCGCGAGCTTATCAGGCCGCCACGACCAATGGCTACCGGAATGAGAGCAGGAATCTTCCGATAAGTTCAGGGATTAAAACGCATTGGGGGGCAGACACGATGAAGCTTCTGTCATCTGTCGCCGACAACAACCGACTCGCCTTGCCACAACATCTGGCGTAATGGCCACTTGCCACGCGAGGTCAGGCTCAGGCATAACAGCGCAACAATTCGACAAGGACGTTTAACTTGCGCCTCTTACTCCGTGTGCTGATCCTGATCGCGCTACTGCTGGGACTCGTTCTGGCGGTGGTTTTGTATTACGTCGCCAACCCGAAATTACCCTTCTATACCCCCGCCCAACAGGTGCATTACCTGAATCAGTGGACGGAACAAGAGCGACAAACCTATTACTTCACGCCCCAGGGCACACAGGTCAAAGGGCTGCGCTATGAGTGGTTCCAGGCACTGGAGTTGCCATTTTCGGAGCAGCGTTTCGCCTCCCCTGAATACCTCGCACGCTTTGGTTTTCTGATTGATCCGCAACAGAAAGCGACGCCGAATAATCCTGGCAACCTTCCAGTCGGCTTCGCACGACACCAGAATCCTGGCAACTCCGCGCAATATCTGGACATAACTTGCGCGGCTTGCCATACCGGTGAATTGCGTTTCAACGGCCAGGCTGTGCGCATCGACGGCGGCACGGCACAACATGTCCTGCCTTCCAGCGTTCCTACATTACGCGGTGGCAGTTTCGGACAGGCATTGGTCGCCAGTCTGACCTCGACTTACTACAACCCATGGAAATTCGAACGCTTCGCGCGCGGTGTTCTAGGCGATGACTACGACGCTCGCCACGAACAGTTGCGCAAGGATTTCAAAGCCTCGCTGAACACCTTCCTGAAAGTCGCCTGGAACGACACTCATCGCGGCCTCTACCCAACCGAGGAAGGCCCGGGCCGTACCGATGCGTTCGGGCGAATTGCCAATGCGACATTCGGCGACGCTATATCGCCCGCCAACTACCGTGTGGCCAACGCACCCGTGGACTACCCACAGTTGTGGGATATGTGGACGTTCGACTGGGTGCAGTGGAACGGTTCGGCGCAACAGCCGATGGCCCGCAACATTGGCGAGGCTTTGGGCGTCGGTGCGACCCTGAATTTCTTCGACGCCAACGGCCAGCCGCTGCAAGGCGAGGATCGCTACGCCTCCAGCGTGCGCGTGAGGGATCTGCATAAAATCGAGGAAACCCTGCAACGCCTGCAACCGCCCGCTTGGCCTGAAGACCTGTTCGGTGCCGTCGACAAGCCGCTGGCCACAAAGGGCCGTGCGTTGTTCGCCGAGAACTGTGCCAGCTGCCACGTCCCGCGCAAGACTCAGGAAGGCGAGCGCTGGGTCCAGCATTTGCACATGCTGCCCGTGGATGTCATCGGTACCGATCCGAACGCGGCGAACAACATTGCCAGCCACCGTTTCGACCTGACAGCCCTGCAATGGGATCTGCAGGAGCTGGCAAAAATGGACGTGAAACTGCATCCATCGCCCCAGGAACCGCTGGATCTGGGCCAGTTGTCCGTGGCAAAAGGCCTGGCGTACGTCACCGCATTCGTCGAAAACCGCGCTTATCGCGAGGCAAATGTCAGCCCTGAAGAGAAACCACGCCTCGACGGCTTCGGTCTGCCCATCGGCGTGCGCGAAAAGGTCGCCTATAAGGCACGCCCGCTGGCCGGCGTCTGGGCCACCGCGCCGTTTCTGCACAACGGTTCGGTGCCGAGCCTTTATCAGTTGCTGTCGCCACAGGATGAGCGCGCGACCACCTTCTATAAAGGCACCTTCGAATACGACCCGCGGCACCTGGGCTATCGCACCGAAACCTTTACCAATGGTTTCCTGTTCGACACGCGCATCAGCGGCAATCGCAACAGCGGCCATGAGTTCCGTGCGGGCGAACGTGGCAACGGCGTCATCGGCCGCCTGCTGCAACCTGAAGAGCGCTGGGCGTTGCTGGAATACCTGAAAGTCCTCGGCGGCCCACTGGAGGCGCAATTGCCATGATCTCGACCTTCAAGAAAGAATTGCCGCTACTGGCTCGAATCTGGTTGTGGCTTGGGCGGTTGCTAGGCAAAACCTTGCTGATCTTGCTCATCATCGGCGTGCTCGGCTGGGCCGTCGCCACGGCCTGGTTTGCCTGGCAGCATCGCGGCCCGGTGTCGGCACTGGAGCAGATCCCGGCCGATGAAGCAGGCATGACTCAGGACGTGATCCAGACGGCCGTACGCATTGTCGATCAACATCGCGAAGGCACGCGCTATCTGCGCGATGCTCACGCCAAGGCGCACGGTTGCGTAAAGGCTGAAGTGAAAGTTCTGCCGGAACTCGCTCAGTCGTTGCGACAAGGCGTGTTCAGCGAGCCGGGTAAAACCTGGCAGGCGATGATTCGCTTGTCCAACGGCAACGCCTATCCGCAGTTCGACAGCATGCGCGACGCCAGAGGCATGGCAATCAAGCTGTTCGAGGTGCCCGGCAAACAATTGCTCGGCAACCGCCAGCAGCACGAGCAAGACTTCGTAATGTTCAGTCACCCGAACTTCTTTGTCAGCGATGTCGCCGAATATCGTCAGAATGTGTCCGCACAGGCTGACGGCAAAAAGGTCATGGCATTTTTCCCCGGATGGGATCCGCGCACCTGGCAAGTCCGGCATTTGTTTATCGCCCTGGCAACCTTGTCTCCGGCACCCGCGAGCCCTACAGGTACTACGTATTTCTCGGTTTCGCCGTATAAATTCGGCGAGTCCAACGCCAAGTTCAGGGTGACACCGGATCCCGACAATTGCCCGGCGTACGCCCTGCCCCGGCAAAATCAGGATCTGCCGAATTTCCTGCGCAGCGCCTTGACTCAGCAGTTGTCGACGGATCGCGTCCCCGCGTGTTTTGTGTTGCAGATCCAGCGCCAGGACGCCAACCGATACATGCCGATCGAGGACACCAGCATCGAGTGGCGCGAGCGCGATGCTCCTTTCGAAACCGTGGCGCGCATTACGCTCCCCCCGCAGGACTTCGACACCCCGGCGCTGAATCTGGCGTGCGACAACCTTTCGTTCAACCCCTGGTTTGGTATTGAGGCGCACCGGCCGATTGGCGGAATCAATCGATTGCGCAAAGCCGTCTATGAAACGATCAGCGACTACCGCCATCAGCGCAACCGAGAATAATTATTCTGCCAATTCTGTGTTTCCAGAATCCGTTGCGGTTGACGGCCAGACCTTGCCAACAATCGGCCAGGTCAGGCTTGGCAAGAGAACACTCAAGTCTCCCGCCGCTGCGACTTTGTCGACGAACATTCGTGGGGTTGTAGCGCCCGAGATCATGCTCTGCTCGAAGTCTTGTTCCAATTCAGCAATCAGAGTCTGGGCGAGAACTTCAGCTCGGGAAAACTTCAAAACAGCCCCATCGGGGGTAATCAAAAACAAATGATGCCGGGGTGCCGCGACCAGCCGTTCGAGCCCGACTTTCAGGTCAGCGGGAGAGTAAAAATTTTTGTAGAGTTCGACGTCCTGAGGCGGCAGACGATCGGGATTCGTTGGCTTGATCGAGTGGTAGAAGCCATGTTCCCGGAATCCTTCGGGCAACAGGGGATTGCCGTGGACATCCTTGGGAAAGAGCACAGCGCGGTCGAAACTGGCGTAATCGCTGGCACTGGCAGCAGTGACTAGAAATTCATCGCGCAGAAGATGTTTGAGAACAATGCCTACAGCTTGTGCTGTAGACGGCCAATCCTGTTGCTTCATGCGCAGATAAGCCGCAACTTTGGTGACATTCTGCACGACTGGTCCGCAAATCGGCATCAGTTGGACAGGCGCATTCTTTATCTGATTTCCCGGGACAACATTCCATTTCCAGCCAGCCTGAAGGCTGCCACGGCGAGACCAAAGTGCACCCGCTATCCCGCTGTTGACCACCATGGCGACTTCACCAGCCCCGATAGCCAATAGAATCCAGACGCTGGCCGGAATCACTCCTCCTTCATAGAGTCTCTGGAACAACTGGGATTTTCCGTCTGGCTTTTTTGCAATTTGTCGGGCTAGTTCACCCTCGAATTCCGATGCTTTCGAGGTGTAGGAGATAAGGCCATTCTCACCTGCGGACAGATAGCACCTGGAATACTGGCGATTTCGATTCATGACGTTCCACAAATCGGTACATGAGAAAAACCACCTGCGGTACCTAAACTCCGCACCGGGCTCTGTAACGCCCTGTTTTAAAGGGGGATGCAAATGGAAACTGGCTTCGACGCTGTAACCCGTCGGAGCCCTCAGTCGCCCCATCCGCCCCTCGGATACGGAGAGTGGAGTCTCTTGCGCACTTGCGCCTTGTTCATTTTTACCTGATTTCGCCGCGTTGGTGTCCACGAACTCGGCGCAAAAATATTGTCCGTGATGATTTTTCAGGATGTACCAGAGCACCTCGGTATTGGGCTCGAACTATAGCCCATGCAGACAGGCGGCAGCGTCATCACACGTCAAGAAGGGCGGATTGCGCGCAAGAATCGTCTTGTCGAGCAAGGTTTCGGCACGTATTTCAGGTGGGGAATTGTTCATATGCTCAGTCTCTCGGTTAGCAAGTGAAAGAATTCACGACCATGGGGGTCATGAAAAGCTTTGCGCATTGTCCGAAAGCGGCGTGCCTGGCAGGCACTACATAGATATATGCAGCGAAGAAAAGTCAAACGCCAGACAGCAAAAAGCCCGCACTAGGCGGGCTTTCTGTGGCGATCTGGCGTTCAGTGTTCCAGATTACCGAATATGGCGCAGCGGACGGGACTCGAACCCGCGACCCCCGGCGTGACAGGCCGGTATTCTAACCGACTGAACTACCGCTGCGCGTAACACTTGAACGAATGGTGGGTGATGACGGGATCGAACCGCCGACATTCTGCTTGTAAGGCAGACGCTCTCCCAGCTGAGCTAATCACCCTTCGCTTCGGTGTGGCGCGCATTCTACGGAGCGACCCCACCTCTGGCAAGCACTTTTTTAAATAATTTTCTCAGGCCTTCCAAAGGCTTAGAGAAGGGTTGGCCTATGCCACGGCGAAGACAATAATGCCCCCCTTTGTATAAAGGAGAGACTCACCCCATGTGGTTCAAAAACCTGCTTATCTATCGCCTGACCCAAGACCTGCCTGTCGATGCCGAGGCGCTGGAAACTGCACTGGCCACCAAACTGGCGCGTCCATGTGCAAGCCAGGAGTTGACCACCTACGGTTTCGTCGCGCCGTTCGGCAAAGGCGAAGATGCTCCACTGGTGCACGTCAGCGGTGATTTCCTGCTGATTTCTGCGCGTAAAGAAGAACGCATTCTGCCGGGCAGCGTCGTACGCGACGCGGTCAAGGAAAAGGTCGAAGAGATCGAAGCCGAGCAGATGCGCAAGGTCTATAAGAAGGAACGCGATCAGATCAAGGATGAAATCATCCAGGCCTTCCTGCCGCGCGCCTTTATCCGTCGTTCGTCGACTTTCGCTGCCATCGCACCGAAACAGGGTCTGATTCTGGTCAACTCCGCCAGCCCGAAACGCGCCGAAGACTTGCTGTCGACTATGCGCGAAGTAATCGGCACCCTGCCCGTTCGCCCGTTGACCGTAAAAATGTCGCCTACCGCGACCATGACCGAATGGGTCACCACCCAGAAAGCCGCCGACGACTTCTATGTGCTGGACGAGTGCGAACTGCGCGACACCCACGAAGACGGCGGCATCGTGCGTTGCAAGCGTCAAGACCTGACCAGCGAAGAAATCCAGCTGCACCTGAGCACTGGCAAAGTAGTCACTCAACTGTCGTTGGCCTGGCAGGACAAGTTGTCGTTCATGCTCGACGACAAGATGACCGTAAAACGCCTGAAGTTCGAAGATCTGTTGCAGGATCAGGCGGAACAGGACGGTGGCGAAGAAGCCCTGGGCCAACTGGATGCCAGCTTCACGCTGATGATGCTGACGTTCGGCGACTTCCTGCCGGCACTGGTTGAAGCGTTGGGTGGCGAAGAGACTCCGCAGGGGATCTAAAGCCTTGTGAAGTCCACCTGTGGGAGCGAGCTTGCTCGCGAAGGCGACTTGTCAGCCAACATTTAAGTTGAATGACACACCGCTTTCGCGAGCAAGCTCGCTCCCACAATTCGTTTTGTGTTGTTCTCTCAATAATAAGGAACAAGCCATGCGCGCACTGGCTGCACTCAGCCGCTTTGTCGGCAATACCTTCGCTTACTGGGTTCTGATTTTCGCCGTTGTGGCCTTCCTGCAACCGGCGTGGTTCCTCGGCCTGAAAAGCGCGATCGTGCCGCTGCTCGGGCTGGTGATGTTCGGGATGGGCCTGACCCTCAAACTCGACGACTTCGCCGCTGTCGCCCGCCAACCCTGGCGGGTGGCGCTGGGCGTAGTCGCACATTTCGTGATCATGCCGGGCATGGCGTGGTTGCTCTGCCAGATTTTTCATCTGCCTCCGGAAATCGCCGTCGGCGTGATCCTGGTTGGTTGCTGCCCGAGCGGCACGTCGTCCAATGTGATGACCTGGCTGGCCCGCGGCGATCTGGCGTTGTCGGTGGCCATCGCCGCCGTCACCACCCTCCTCGCTCCGCTGCTGACCCCGGCGCTGATCTGGCTGCTGGCCTCGGCGTGGTTGCCGGTGTCGTTCATGGAGCTGTTCTGGTCGATTCTGCAAGTGGTGCTGTTGCCGATCGTTCTTGGCGTGGTTGCGCAGCGTTTGCTGGGTGACAAGGTTCGTCATGCGGTGGATGTATTGCCGCTGGTGTCGGTTGTAAGCATCGTGATCATCGTGACTGCGGTAGTGGCGGCCAGTCAGGCGAAGATTGCCGAGTCCGGCGTGTTGATCATGGCGGTGGTGATGCTGCACAACAGCTTCGGTTATCTGCTGGGGTACTTCACCGGACGCCTGTTCAACTTGCCGCTGGCGCAACGCAAATCGCTGGCACTGGAAGTGGGGATGCAGAACTCGGGATTAGGCGCCGCGCTGGCCAGTGCCCACTTCTCGCCGCTGGCGGCGGTACCGAGCGCCTTGTTCAGTGTTTGGCACAATATTTCCGGGGCGTTGCTTTCAACGTATTTCCGGCGAATGAGTGAGAAGGAAGATCGCGAAACGTTGGCACAACAGGCGGCTGACTGACCGCAGAACTTGATCCCCGGGTTAATGCTCGTCAATATGTGGCGCAACGCGGGGACGACCCTGCGGCTCGATCGAGCTATTAATCTGGGGACGACCCCGTCAATCGATGGAGGTTTTTCATGTCCTGGATCATTCTGTTTTTCGCCGGCCTGTTCGAAGTCGGCTGGGCCGTCGGCCTGAAATACACCGATGGCTTCAGCCGCCCACTCCCCACCGCACTGACCATTGCAGCCATGGCTATCAGCCTTGGCTTGCTGGGCCTTGCGATGAAGGAATTGCCGTTGGGCACGGCTTATGCGATCTGGACGGGCGTCGGTGCCGTGGGCACGGTGATTGCCGGGATCATTCTGTTTGGTGAGTCGATGGCGTTGTTTCGGCTGGCCAGTGTGGCGTTGATCATTGCTGGTTTGATTGGCCTTAAGGTCAGCGCTTAGGCCACTGGCCCCATCGCTGGCAAGCCAGCTCCCACAGGTTCGTTGGTGTACACAAATCAGGTGTTCACCGAAGATCCCTGTGGGAGCTGGCTTGCCAGCGATGAGGCCAGCACAGTCACCGACTATCTAACGGTGCCACGCAACTCCCCCACCAACCCCTGCAACTTCAACGGCTCAGCCGCTTCCACAGCAACCGCAGAACCCGCCACCAGCGTCACCCGCGACCACAACCGTCGAAACACGCCTTTGTTCGGATCGCGACTGAAGAAACTCCCCCACAACCCCTGCAGTGCCAGCGGAATCACCGGCACCGGTGTCTCTTCGATAATCCGCGTCAGCCCGCCCTTGAACTCATTGATCTCACCATCGGTCGTCAACTTGCCCTCAGGGAAGATGCACACCAGCTCACCGTCCTTCAGATACTGGGCGATCCGGCTGAAGGCCTTTTCGTAGATCTGAATGTCTTCGTTGCGTCCGGCAATCGGAATCGTCCCCGCCGTGCGGAAGATAAAGTTCAGCACCGGCAGATTGTAGATTTTGTAGTACATGACGAAGCGAATTGGCCTACGCACCGCGCCGCCGATCAGCAACGCATCGACGAACGACACGTGATTGCACACCAGCAACGCCGCGCCTTCATCGGGGATCGCTTCGAGGTTGCGATGTTCAACGCGGTACATGGAATGGCTGAGCAGCCAGATCATGAAACGCATGCTGAACTCAGGGACGATCTTGAAGATGTAGGCGTTGACGCCGATGTTGAGCAACGACACCACGAGGAACAGTTGCGGGATCGACAGTTCGACCACGCTCAGCAGCACGATCGACACGATGGCCGACACCACCATAAACAGTGCGTTGAGAATGTTGTTGGCCGCGATTACCCGTGCCCGCTCGTTCTCGGCAGTGCGCGATTGAATCAACGCGTACAGCGGCACGATGTAGAAACCACCAAAGACGCCCAGGCCGAGAATGTCGAACAGCACCGCCCAAGTGTGGCCGAAACTCAACACTTCAATCCAGCTATGGCCGGTGACGCTGTCGGGAATTCCCCCGGAGTGCCACCACAGCAGCAGGCCGAACACGGTCAGACCGAACGAACCAAACGGCACCAGACCGATCTCGACTTTGCGCCCGGAAAGCTTCTCGCAGAGCATCGAACCCAGTGCAATACCGACCGAGAACACCGTAAGGATCAGGGTCACCACGGTTTCGTCACCGTGCATCCATTCCTTGGCGTAGGCCGGGATCTGCGTCAGATAAATCGCCCCGACAAACCAGAACCACGAGTTGCCGACGATCGAGCGCGACACCGCCGGCGTCTGGCCCAAACCGAGTTTCAGGGTGGCCCACGACTGGCTGAAGATGTTCCAGTTCAGGCGCATGTCCGGGGATGAGGCCGCCGCGCGAGGAATGCTGCGACTGGCCAGATAACCCAGCACCGCAATGCCGACGATGGCGATCGACACCAGCGGCGCATAGTGGGTCGACGACATGATGACCCCGGCGCCGATGGTGCCGGCAAGAATCGCCAAAAACGTGCCCATCTCCACCAGACCGTTGCCGCCGACCAGCTCTTCTTCGCGCAAGGCCTGCGGCAGGATCGAATACTTCACCGGCCCGAACAGCGCCGAGTGAGTACCCATGGCGAACAATGCCACCAACATCAGCGACAGATGATCGAAGAGGAAACCGACGGATCCCACAGCCATGATGGCGATTTCCGCCAGTTTGATCAGACGGATCAGCGCGTCCTTGGCGAATTTCTCGCCGAACTGCCCGGCCAGCGCCGAGAACAGGAAGAACGGCAGGATAAACAGCAACGCACACAGGTTGACCCAGATCGAGCGGTCACCTTCGATGGTCAGCCGATAGAGAATGGCGAGGATCAGCGACTGCTTGAACACGTTGTCGTTAAACGCGCCGAGCGACTGCGTGATGAAGAACGGCAAGAAGCGCCGGGTGCGCAGCAGGTTGAACTGTGAGGGGTGACTCATCTTCCGTGTTTCCCTGATGTTTAAGGTAGAGAGGCCTGGATACTGCTTATTGGAATCCCGATCGGCGATCCAGGCCACACCTTACCTAAACTTTTCAGGTTATTTCTTCAAACCTGCAATGCACGGCGAGACAAACAGCTCACCGCGCCACGCGCCTTGCACGGTGCGCTTGCCGACAATCAGCCACATCACCGCCAACAATGCCACCAGCATGCAGCCGACCACGCTGAAAAATCCGAGGTTCAGCGTACTGGCGAGTTTCAGGGTCGCCAGCGAATACACGCCCAGCGGGAAGGTGAAACCCCACCAGCCGAGGTTGAACGGAATGCCGTCACGCAGGTAGCGCACGGTAATCAGTAACGCCATCAACATCCACCACAGACCGAAACCCCACAGCGTGATCCCGGCCACCAAGCCAATGCCCGAAGCGATTTCGCCAATGCCCGGCAGCCCGTTTGCAGCGAAGATCGCCGGCGCATCAGCGCCGAGCAGCAACATACCCAGCGCACCGGTGCCGATCGGCCCGAGGGCCAGCCAGCTCGATGCGGCCATATTTTCGTGGGGCAGTTTGTGCAGGGCCATGCGCAACAACAGGATGGTCAGAATGCTGAACGCCACCGGCAGGGAAAATGCCCAGAGCACGTAGCTTGTGGTCAACACCACCAGTTGCGAGTGGGCATCGGTCAGGTGCGGTGCGAGCAGACCACCACTCGCCGCCGCGACTTCTGCTGCCACCACCGGCAACAGCCAAACGGCGGTCATCTGGTCGATGCTGTGCTCCTGGCGGGTAAACATCATGTAGGGGATCAATACGCCACACGCCAACGACATCGCCACATCGATCCACCACAACACTTCGGCAAGCTGAATCACACCCTCGCCCCAACGCGGTAACCCGAACAGCAGAAAGCCGTTAATGATCGTCGCCAGGCCCATGGGAATGGTGCCGAAGAACATCGAAACGGTGGAGTGCCCGAAAATCCGCCGCGCCTCGTCGAAGAAAAGAATCCAGCGGGCGGCGTAAGCAACAGTAAACAGGGTGAACAACAGGATGTTGAACAGCCACAGCCCTTCAGCCACAGCGTGTAAACCGGGGATCGCGACCGGCAAATTCGCCAACGCCAGTGCCAGCACACCGGTACCCATGGTTGCGGCGAACCAGTTCGGGGTGAATTGGCGGATCACTTCACGCGGGTGCTGAAGTTGGCTCAACGGCTTGAAGCCGGGTTTGGCTGTATTGGGGCAAATCATCATGAACTCCTGTCCTCTGGTGAGGTTGAGTTCATGGTAGATCCGAATCGAATATCTATATAACGGGTAATATCTCTAACTGTTATCTGCTTTATAGATAAGCAGTTAGATAAGCAATCAGACGCTGCCTTCGCTTTCGATCACCAGAATCCGCGCCACGCCCTGCGGATGCGCAACATGCTCAGTACCGACCGAGGCGTAGAAAATGTCTCCGACCTCCAGCAATACCTGCTTCTCTTCGCCCTGTTCGCGAAAGCGCATCTGCACCTGCCCATCGAGTACCACGAAGACTTCCTCGCCATCGTTGACGTGCCATTTATACGGCTGATCAGTCCAGTGCAGGCGCGTGGTGATGCCGTTCATGTTGGCGATATCGAGTGCGCCCCAGGCGCGGTCGGCGGTGAAGGTTTTGCTGCGAATAATCTTCATGAATTGATCCGTTGGCAGAGTGGCTGGGCAAGGCTAACCGAAAGCGCGGTGGTTATGGAGCGCCGCACACCTTGGCCGGTCGAGCGCGCAGGCTGAGCAACAGCGCTGCAACTGCCAGTAAGATCAGCACCGCGCCATAGACATCGGTCGTCGCGAGCAGCCCCAGGCGATGGGTGAAATGCCCTGCCAATAGCGCCGGCAAGCAAAACGCCAGATAACTCAGCACATAAAACGCCGACAGCAGACCCGCCCGCTCATGGGGCAAGGCCAGCGGTACGAGGCTGCGCACCGCGCCGAGAAATCCGGCACCGAAGCCACAACCGGCCACCAGTGTGCCAAGGAAGAACAGCGACAGGCTGGCGCTGTGCACACCGAGCAGAATCAATACCAAGCCCATCGGCAGCAAGCTTGCGCCCAACTGCAGGGCGCGAGTGGCGGGACGATTGCGCAGGGTGAAGATCATCAGTGCCCCGGTCACGGTCAATGCCGCCACGGTCGCGCCGCCGATCAGGTTGGACGTCGAGCCTGTGGCGGTGCGCACCAGCGACGGTGCGAGTGAAGCGTAAAAACCACCGAGCGCCCAGGTCGCGGTGTTCAGCGGTAAGACGCGCCATAACGTTGCGCGAGCCTGAACCGGTACATGCAAGGTCGGCCGCAATGACGCCCACGCCCCGGCTTGCGGGGTGACGCTTTCGGGCAGCTGCCAGACATACAGCGCCTGCACCACAAACAGCGCGAGCAGTAACCAATAGGTCAGTTGCAGCGGCGCCGGCGCGAACTCGGCCAACAAGCCACAGCCCATGCCGCCCAATGCCATGCCCAACAATGGCGCGACGCTGTTGATCAACGGCCCTTGCTGACGGTCGATGTCGAGCAATGTGGCGCTGAGGACGGCGGTCGCCATGCCGGTGGCGAAGCCTTGCAGCACGCGCGCGCTGATCAGCCACGTCACGCTGTCGGCGCTGATGAACAGCAACATCGCCAGCGCGTTGAGCAACACGGCGGTGAAGATCACCGGTTTGCGTCCCAGATGATCGGAGAGTGAACCGACGGTTAACAGCGCCGCCAACAGACTCAGGGCGTAAACGCCGAAAATCAGGGTCAGCACCGCTGCCGAGAAGTGCAGTTGATCCTGATACAGGTGATACAGCGGCGTCGGCGCGGTGGAAGCAGCGAGAAAACTGAGTAAGGTGATCGCCAGAAACCACAAGCTGGGACGGTTGGACTCTAATTGGGACTGGGGGCTAATCATGGGCACACTCCGCAAAAGCTAATTTTTTGCTTTTGCGGAGTGTGCTACCGCCCAACGCTTAAAGCAAATTCTTTGTGTTAAGGTCTGACGCATGGCTATTAAAGAAGGTTTACGCCCCGGCGGTCGCAGCGCCCGGGTGCAAGAGTCGATACATTCGGCAGTCCGCGCGCTTCTACAAGAACAGGAGCGTTCTACCGTGACCGTCCCGCAGATTGCGGCGCGTGCGGGCGTTACACCGTCGACGATCTATCGCCGCTGGGGCGATCTGGCGGCGTTGCTGGCCGACGTCGCTCTCGCCCGCATGCGCCCCGACAGCGAGCCGGCCGAAACCGGAGGCCTGCATAGCGATATCCGCGCATGGGCCGAGCAATATCTCGACGAGATGAGCTCCGAGCCTGGACGCAACATGATGCGCGACGTGCAGGCGAGCGCCACGCCGGGGTATTGCGTGGCGATCATCGGCGCGCAGTTGCAGACCATTATCGAGCGCCATGCCGATGAGGCGGCGCCCAGTGTTGATCGGTTGATCAATCAGGTGGTGGCGCCAGTGGTGTTTCGGATTCTGTTTTCGGCGACGGCGCTGGAGGTGGATGAATTACACCGATTGATTGATATCGCCCTGAGACAGGACTGACGCCTTCGCGAGCAAGCTCGCTCCCACAGGGGGGATTGGTGAATGACACAGATCCAATGTGGGAGCGAGCTTGCTCGCGAAGAGGCCTGCCCATTCACCACAAAACCCGCCAGTTCCATTCCTGCGACACCCCGCCACGCCACGACCTTGGTCGACACTGACTAACCGCCGCGCGCATGCGAGACTGTTCGCCCGGGCAGGAGTGCCGGGGAGTCTTTCGTCGGGAGTGTTGCATGTCGTTGTCCACCGGGCTGATCGCCGCCGTCGCCCTGGCCTATATGGCCATCATGTTCGCCATCGCCTTCTACGGCGACCGTCGCAGCACACCGTTGCCGCCGCGGGTACGCGCGTGGGTGTACAGCCTGTCGCTGGCGGTTTATTGCACCAGTTGGACATTCTTCGGCGCGGTCGGCCAGGCGGCTGAACAGTTGTGGTCATTCCTGCCAATTTACCTCGGGCCGATCCTGCTGTTGGTCGGCGCGCCGTGGGTCTTGCAAAAAATGGTGATGATCAGCAAACAGGAGAACATCACCTCTATCGCTGACTTCATTGCCGCGCGCTACGGCAAATCACAATCGCTGGCGGTCGTCGTCGCGCTGATCTGCCTGGTCGGCGTCCTCCCCTACATCGCGCTGCAACTCAAGGGCATCGTCCTCGGCGTGAACCTGTTGATCGGTGCCGGTGCCGATGCGATGGGCACGCGCGCCCAGGACACCGCTTTGATCGTGTCACTGGTGCTGGCGCTGTTCACCATCGTCTTCGGCACGCGCAACCTCGACGCCACCGAGCACCACCGCGGCATGGTGCTGGCGATTGCCTTTGAGTCGCTGGTCAAGCTGTTCGCTTTTCTCGCCGTCGGCGCGTTCGTCACCTATGGCCTCTACGACGGCTTCGACGACCTGTTCAATCAAGCGATGCTCGCGCCACGCCTCGAGGAATACTGGAAAGAAACCATTAATTGGCCGTCGATGGTGGTGCAGACCGGCGTGGCGATGATGGCGATCATCTGCCTGCCCCGGCAGTTTCACGTCACGGTGGTCGAGAATATTGATCCGCAGGATCTGCGCCTGGCCAAATGGGTGTTCCCGGCCTACCTCGCTTTGGCAGCACTGTTTGTAGTCCCTATCGCTTTGGCCGGTCAGATGCTGCTGCCGAGCGACGTGCTGCCCGACTCGTTCGTGATCAGCCTGCCACTGGCCCAGGCCCATCCGGCGCTGGCGATGCTGGCGTTTATCGGCGGTGCGTCGGCGGCCACCGGCATGGTGATTGTCGCCAGCGTGGCGCTGTCGACCATGGTCTCCAACGATATGCTGCTGCCGTGGTTGCTACGTCGTAACAACGCTGAGCGCCCGTTTGAAGTGTTCCGCCAGTGGATGCTGTCGGTGCGCCGTGTGAGCATTGTGGTGATTCTGTTACTGGCGTACGTCAGCTACCGCCTGCTCGGTTCTACGGCGAGCCTGGCGACCATCGGCCAGATTGCCTTCGCCGCCGTGACCCAACTGGCGCCGGCCATGCTCGGCGCGCTGTACTGGAAACAGGCCAACCGACGCGGCGTGTTCGCCGGTCTCGCCGCCGGCACTTTCCTGTGGTTTTACACGCTCGTTTTGCCGATTGCCGCCCACAGCCTCGGCTGGTCGCTGAACAGCTTCCCGGGGCTGGCGTGGCTGCACAGCAACCCGCTGGACCTGCCGATTAGCCCGTTGACCCAAGGCGTGGTGTTGTCGCTGGCCGGCAACTTCACGCTGTTTGCCTGGGTCTCGGTGCTGTCCCGCACCCGGGTGTCGGAGCACTGGCAGGCCGGGCGTTTCATCGGTCAGGAAATCAGTGCCCGACCGAGTGCGCGATCGATGCTGTCGGTGCAGATCGACGATCTGCTGCAACTGGCGGCGCGGTTTGTCGGTGAGGAACGCGCTCGCCAGAGCTTCATTCGATTCGCCTACCGCCAAGGCAAAGCCTTCAACCCGAACCAGAATGCCGACGGCGAATGGATCGCCCATACCGAACGCCTGCTGGCCGGTGTCCTTGGCGCTTCTTCGACACGCGCGGTGGTAAAAGCCGCCATCGAAGGTCGGGAAATGCAGTTGGAGGACGTAGTCCGAATCGCCGACGAAGCCTCGGAAGTCCTGCAATTCAACCGTGCGCTGCTACAAGGCGCGATTGAGAACATCACCCAAGGCATCAGCGTGGTCGATCAGTCGCTCAAACTTGTCGCCTGGAACCGACGCTATCTGGAGCTGTTCAACTACCCGGACGGCTTGATCAGCGTCGGTCGGCCAATCGCCGACATCATTCGCTACAACGCCGAGCGCGGCTTGTGTGGACCCGGCGAGGCGGAAGTGCATGTCGCGCGACGTTTGCACTGGATGCGCCAGGGCCGCGCGCACACCTCCGAACGCCTGTTCCCCAACGGACGGGTGATCGAGCTGATCGGCAATCCGATGCCCGGTGGCGGCTTCGTCATGAGTTTCACCGACATCACCGCGTTCCGTGAAGCCGAACAGGCGCTGACCGAGGCCAACGAAGGCCTGGAACAACGGGTCAGCGAGCGAACCCAGGAACTGTCGCAACTCAACGTCG
This sequence comes from Pseudomonas sp. NPDC098747, assembly GCF_044760045.1. Lineage (NCBI taxonomy): Bacteria > Pseudomonadati > Pseudomonadota > Gammaproteobacteria > Pseudomonadales > Pseudomonadaceae > Pseudomonas > Pseudomonas sp. NPDC098747. Next base: position 15,807 of record NZ_JBIWAL010000036.1, read on the forward strand.
CGCTGACGGAAGCCAAGGGCACCGCCGAAACCGCCAACCAATCGAAAACCCGCTTCCTCGCAGCGGTCAGCCATGACTTGATGCAGCCGTTGAACGCCGCGCGACTGTTCTCCGCCGCCCTCTCCCATCAAGACGACGGGTTAAGCAGCGATGCGCAGAAACTGGTGCAGCATCTCGACAGTTCGTTGCGCTCGGCCGAGGATCTGATCAGCGATTTGCTGGACATTTCCCGCCTGGAAAACGGCAAGATCAATCCCGATCGCAAGTCCTTTGCGGTGAATGAACTGTTCGACATTCTCGGCGCCGAGTTCAAGGCGCTGGCCCATGAGCAAGGTTTGACCTTCCGTGTGCGTGGCAGCCACATGCGCATCGACAGTGACATCAAGTTGTTGCGGCGTATTCTGCAGAACTTCCTGACCAACGCTTTCCGCTATGCCAAAGGCCCGGTATTACTCGGTGTTCGGCGGCGCGGCGGGAAGTTGTGCCTGGAAGTATGGGATCGCGGACCGGGCATTCCGGAAGACAAGCAACAGGTGATTTTCGAGGAATTCAAACGTCTCGACAGCCATCAGACGCGCGCGGAAAAAGGACTGGGGCTCGGGCTGGCAATCGCTGATGGTCTGTGTCGCGTGCTCGGCCATACCCTGCGCGTACGCTCGTGGCCGGGGCGCGGCAGTGTGTTCAGCGTTACGGTGCCGTATGCGCGCACGCAAATCGTACCGGCCAGCGCTGCCGCCGAGATTAGCGGCAAGTTGCCGAACGGCGCGCAGGTGCTGTGCATCGACAATGAAGACAGCATTCTGATCGGCATGAACAGCCTTTTGAGCCGCTGGGGCTGTCAGGTCTGGACGGCACGCAATCGCGAGGAATGCGCAGCGTTGCTCAATGATGGGGTGCGGCCGCAATTGGCGCTGGTCGACTATCACCTGGACCACGGTGATACCGGCACCGAGTTGATGGCGTGGTTGCGAACGCGACTTGGCGAGCCGGTGCCGGGTGTGGTGATCAGCGCCGACGGGCGGCCGGAGATGATTGCGCAGGTGCATGCGGCGGGGCTGGATTATCTGGCCAAACCGGTGAAACCGGCGGCGTTGCGGGCGTTGTTGAGTCGGTATCTACCGTTGTAAACGTATGACTTGGGTCTTATAGCGATACCGCTGACGTCTTCGCGAGCAAGCTCGCTCCCACAGGGTATAGCTGATCCTTGTGGGAGCGAGCTTGCTCGCGAAGCTTTTGGGTCACTCCGGTAGTTCTGCCAGACCGTCCACATCCGTCATCGCCCGCTCAAGCAAGTCTGCCGGCAAGCTTTTACTCGCCCGTGCACCCAGCAGCTTGAGCTGTTCACTGCGGCTGACCAGGTTGCCGCGCCCTTCTGTCAGCTTGTTGCGCGCCGAACTGTAGGCTTTGTCCAGTTGTTGCAGACGATTACCCACCTCGTCCAGATCCTGAATGAACAACACGAACTTGTCGTACAGCCATCCGGCGCGCTCGGCGATTTCCCGGGCGTTCTGGCTCTGGCGCTCTTGCTTCCACAGGCTGTCAATGACTCGTAATGTGGCCAGCAACGTGGTTGGGCTGACGATCACGATATTGCGGTCGAACGCCTCCTGAAACAACGAGGGTTCGGCCTGCAATGCAGCCGAAAACGCCGCTTCGATCGGTACGAAGAGTAAAACGAAATCGAGGCTGTGCAGGCCTTCCAGGCGTTTGTAATCCTTGCCGGCCAGGCCTTTGACGTGATTACGCAGGGACAGCACGTGCTGCTTGATCGCTATCTGCCCTAGGGCGTCGTCCTCGGCCGCGACGTATTGCTGATACGCCGTAAGACTGACCTTGGAGTCGACCACAACCTGTTTGTCGCCCGGCAGATAAATGACCACGTCCGGCTGGAAACGCTCGCCATCCGGGCCCTTGAGGTTGACCTGCGTCTGGTACTCGCGACCCTTCTCCAGGCCTGCGTGTTCCAGCACGCGCTCGAGAATCAGCTCACCCCAATTACCTTGGGTTTTCTGACCTTTCAGGGCACGGGTCAGGTTGGTGGCTTCGTCACTCAAGCGCAGGTTGAGCGCTTGCAAACGCTCCAGCTCCTTGGCCAGCGAAAAGCGCTCGCGAGCCTCGGCCTGGTAGCTTTCCTCCACGCGTTTTTCGAAGGATTGAATGCGTTCTTTCAACGGATCGAGCAATTGGCCGAGGCGTTGCTGGCTGGTTTCGGCGAAGCGCTGTTCACGTTCGTCGAAGATCTTGCCCGCCAGTTCGGCGAACTGCGCACGCAATTCATCACGCGAGCCTTGCAGATCGTCGAGGCGTTGTTGATGGCTTTCCTGCTGTTCGCGCAGTTCGGCGCTCAACGAAGCCGCCTGAGCGTCGAGGCGGCGCAGTTCGGCTTCCTTGTTGGCGCGTTCCAGGTTCCAGGCATGGGAGGCGTCACGGGCGTCGTCACGCTCTATCTGCAACAGTTCGACTTCGCGGCGCAAGGCTGCCAGTTCTGCTTGTTTAGCGGCGTTGGCCTGACCGAGGTCGGCGATTTCATCGCGGCCGGCGTCCAGTTGAGCGTTGAGCCCGTCCTGCGCCAGTTGCGCCATGGCCAGCCGCTCTTCCAGCAAGGCCACCTGCGCTTGCCCGTTGCTTGCCCGGCGTTGCAGTTGCCAGGCCAAAGCCAACAACGGCAGCCCTGCGCCTGCGAGACCGAGCAATACGCTGGTCAAGTCCATAGCCATAGCGACTCCTGCCGATCGATTAAAGCCTGAAGGGTAACCAAGGTGTCAGAACTTGGACAGCTCAGTCTTCGAGCCGTCCGAGTTCCTGCTGGGCGCGATGATCACCGGCGCGAGCAGCCTGTCGCAGCAGGTCCTGACCGATGCGGCGATCGCGAGCATTACCACACTCGCGGCACATCAACTGGCCGAGACGACTCTGCGCGGCCACCACGCCTTCGCGCGCTGGTTGCTTGAGCAAGCGGCCGGCAAGGTGCTTGGCATTATGGCTTTCGCTCAGGCGCGGACTGTCGAGCAGCCATTCGGCCACGCGCACGGAAAATCGCTTGGGCGGGATAACAAGAGGGGGTTGTGAGGTAACAGGGTCTGATACTGAGCGAAACTTCATAAAGCACTGTGGGACAGATCGGAAGGCGCGCCACTCTACTCTCTTTTTCTTACAGGTAAAGTCGAAAAAAAACCCGGCACGCCCGTCCTAGAGCAAGCGCTCGGGACAATCCACAGAAGCTGTGGATAAGTCAGTGGACAACCGTCCTCCAACCCTCGCAAAGCCTTATGGAATGGGGCCCGCAGTCAAACTGACGATTTTTTCACCAACAAAAAAAAGCGATGTTTTTCATTGACTTAAACTTTCGTTGCAGGCAGCCACCAAGGTCAGGTTTGATGTGACAGTGTCGTTACAGCCTGTGCAACTAATGTGCACAAGTACCTGTTACCCGGTTATATCGATGCGCTTTTTCGGGTCGTTTTGCTCCTCAGGCTGGGGATAAGCGGCTTTTCCACAGGAAGCGCGCACCGTTTTGTGGCGACGAAAGGTCAACCAGGCATTTCTTTTGTTATCCGGTTACCGCATTCGCGAGCAAGCTCGCTCCCACAATGGGCTGCGTTTTCCTGTAGCAGTGAGCCTGCTCGCAATAAGGCCAGCAATGCCACCCCAGGATTTTCTTGCTGAGCACAATCTTTTTTGGCGCAGGGTTTGCTTTACCAATTTCGATCCGTTACTATCCGCGGCGTTAGTACCAAGCTGAAAGTCAATCCCGGTCGAACATATCCCCAACGGTGAGCCTTCTATCAAGAAGCCTTATCGAAAAAGCGGGTACGACCTCTCGATGGTTTCCAGGTAAACCTTGCGACAACACAGCCTTTGATCATGCAAAGGGTGTTGCGAAGACCACTTACTCTGACCGAACCAACCTGCAAATTGATCAGGATCTTCACCCCGGGCCCAGAACCTTTGCCCTTGATGTGCTGCCTGTCCTCCTAAGTACCTACCTGCCAGCCCAAGCGCGCCAAATTATCAGCGCTTCAAACTGGCTGCTTTGTTCCAGTCGGGTTCTTCGTTCGACCAATGGTGGTCGACGTTACTGGAACGTTTTAACGTTGCACGGTTCTTATCCGTGTCATTTGTAGGAACACCTAATAACTATGTCGACTCAAATCCACACTCAGGACGCCATTCGCGCCCTAACCAACGCTTTTGCTCCAATGAACTGCCTGATCATGGCCGCTCGCAAAGGCTGCTTCAGCTTCACACTGGTCAACGAACACGGGATCGCCCGCCACAGCGAGCGTCTGTATCCCGATCAGTACTCCAGCGCCGAACCGCTGCAGGCTGTCATTGATCGTACTCGTCAGGCACTGGTTGCCTGAGAGCCGAAAAGACTGCAAGAAGCAAAAGCCTCGCTTAAAACGCGGGGCTTTTTATTGCCTGATGTTTCACTTTTGAGTCTTGGCGCTTAAGCACCATCGGATATAACGGTTATAACTGGCAGCCGGAAATATTTTAAAAACAGGCCTTTACGTCGCGAATATGACACTACACTTCAACTCAAGCGGCGTGATCCGCTTCCGGCGAGCCTGAGTCGATCCACCGCTGCCAAGGCCCCTTCAGGTATCGCCGCCCAATAACAAGATCCGAGGGCTTTATGGGTATCGCTGCCAGCGAACTGTGCCGCTACGTGATCCGCCCTACGCTGATTTATCTGGGACGTCACTGCGCAACCGCCGAATCCCTGTTGCTGGGCATCGCCGCCAGCCAATCCGCCCTCGGCTCCGCCCTGCATGACCGCCGCGGGCACGGCCTCTACCGCATTGCCGAGCATCGCCATCAGGCACTGTGGGATGACTATCTGGCGCTCGATCCGGAGCGTGCCAGCCTGGTCCGCGGACTCGCCAGCCAACACGCGTTTCTCAGCGGACCGCACCTGGAATTGACCGTCAATCTGCGTTACGCCACCGCCATCGCCTGGCTGCTGGTCGAACAACAAAACCCTACCCTCCCCGACTCGAACGATTTGCTCGGCATGGCGCGAATCTGGCGTCAGACCTTTCAGCCTCAAGGTCGTCTACGTGATTTCACCTGCGCCTGGCAGACTTGTGTTTCGCCGCTGAATCAAGTCGCTTGCTGACCCGCCGGTTTCACAAGATCGCTCAACGCGCAGCGAATCTGGTCTGATTGTCCTACAAAACCGCTCTAACTCAAGGTATACAGGCTATAGCGCTGGGACGAAAATGTTGGTAATTTTCGCCCCGGTGATCACCAGGAGTTCTAATAATGAAAAAAGTAATGCTCAAAACCACCCTTAGCCTTGCCGTTACCTTGGCATCCACGCAGATTTTCGCCGCTGGCTTTGCCATCAACGAGCACAGCATTAGCGGGATGGGGACTGGGTACGCCGGGCGATCTTCTTCTGCCGATGACGCAAGCACTGTTTATGGCAACCCTGCCGGCATGTCGCGCATCAAGCGCGAACAAGTGACCGGCGGCGCTGCATTCCTCGACGCTTCGACCGATATCAGCAACACCAGCTCCAGCCCGAACAGCGGGAGCAACAAAGGCGACATGGTGCCCTTCACCGCCGTACCTATGGGTTACTACGTCAAGCCAATCGACGATCACTGGGCATTCGGTTTCGGCGTTTACGTGCCGTTCGGTCTGATTACCGACTACGAAAACAACTTCGCCGGCCGTTACTTCGGCAGCAAGTCGGAAGTGCAAGTCATCACTTTCCAACCGACCATCAGCTACGCCTTCAACGACAAGGTGTCGATCGGTTTCGGTCCGACCATCAACCGCATCGACGGGTCACTGGAATCCAACCTGTCAATCACCCCAGCCTTCCCCGACGGCAAGGTCAAGATCAAGGGTGACGACACCGCGCTGGGCTACAACATCGGCGTGCTGGTACAAGCCACCGACTCCACCCGCGTGGGTCTGACTTACCACTCGAAAGTCGACTACAAGCTCAAAGGCGACACCAAGGTCAACTACGGCGTACTCGGCTTGGCCGGTCTGAGTACCAGCCAGAAGTACGACGCGTCGCTGAAAATCACCACGCCTGAGTCGGTGGATCTGTCCGTCACTCAAGCGATCAACGATCAGTGGACTGTTTACGCCGGTAGCACTTTCACCCGCTGGAGCCAGCTGGAAAAAATCACCGTCGAGAACTCCGGTGTTCAGCCTGCACTGGCCGGTCAGTTCAGCGAGATCAACGAAGACCAGAACTGGCACGACTCCTGGGCTTACGCCATCGGTACTTCGTACCAGTTGAACAAGGAATGGGTACTGCGTACCGGTCTGACCTTCGACCAGTCGCCGACCAACAACGTCGACCGTTCGCCACGCATCCCAACTGGCGACCGGACAATCTTCAGCATCGGCGCCGGCTGGAGCCCGACCGAAGACCTGACCATCGACGTCGCTTACTCGTACCTGAAAGAAGAGGCGGTCAGTATTCGCAACGAAAACAACCGTGGCCAGACTTACAACGCCAAGTATGAAAACTCGGCAAATGGCTTCGGTGTCGGCGCTACTTACCGCTTCTGATGCTGTAGGGCGGAGCTAACCTCCCGCCCACATAAAAAGCCCCGCTCTCTTTGCAGAAAGCGGGGCTTTTTTGTGCCTGCGTGTTTATCACCTGAGACACCACAACTCCCACAGTAAATCCAGATCAGGGAGTGCGCGGTTTTGAGGCGATGGCTTTCTCGATCGCAGCAATAAACTCCGGATCATCCGGTTTGGTCAGGCTGGAGAAGTTGGCGACCACTTTGCCCTGGCGATCCACCACGTACTTGTAGAAATTCCACTTCGGCGCGCTGCTCTGCTCCGCCAATACCTGGAACAGATGCGTGGCATCATCGCCGCGGACTTTTTGTGGCTCGGTCATGGCAAACGTCACGCCGTAGTTGGCGTAGCAGACCTTGGCGGTTTCGACGCTGTCCTTGGACTCCTGCTTGAAGTCATTGGAGGGCACGCCGAGCATTTCCAGGCCCTGCGCCTTGTAGCGCTGATTAAGCGCTTCAAGGCCTTCGAATTGCGGCGCAAAACCGCAAAAGCTCGCGGTGTTGATCACCACCAGCGGTTTGTCGGCGTACTGCTTGCACAGATCGATGGATTCCTTGGCACGCAACTTGGGCAGAGAGCCTTGCAACAATTCCGGACAGTCAGCGGCCTGGGCCAGGCCAGTCAACGCCATCAGCAACGCGGGAACAGCACACCAACGCATCAGCATCTCGAACATCCTTGAGCAATCGTCAGTCTTTGAAGTTACTCGCCAAGCCTGCTTCTAGCAAATACTCATGCCCAATTGCATCAAGGCCAGGCCACCCTGATGCCAGCCCCACCACACCAGCGCCAGCAATGCGCCAGCCAATGCGGTAAAAGCGATTCGCGGCCAGAGCCGGCTCATGCGGCGCTCGCACGAGGTTGCAGGCGCTCGACCGGACGCTCGCGCACCGGCCAGTTCAACGCCGCCGCCAGCACACTCAGAAGCACCGCCACTTGCCAGATCAAGTCATAACTCCCGGTACGGTCATACACTACCCCGCCCAGCCAGCCGCCGAGGAACGAGCCGAGCTGATGGAACAGGAACACGATACCACCGAGCATGGACAGATTTCGAACGCCGAACAAGGTCGCCACCGTGCCGTTGGTCAACGGCACGGTCGACAGCCACAGGAAGCCCATCGCCATACCAAACAGATACGCCGTCGTGGTCGTCACCGGCAGCCACAGGAACAGCACGATCACCACCGCGCGCATCAGGTACAACGCCGTCAGCAAACGCGGTTTGGACATACGCCCACCCAACCATCCGGCCGTGTACGTACCGAAGATATTGAACAGCCCGATCAACGCCAGCACCGTAGTGCCGACGGTGGCCGGCAGATGTTGATCGACCAGGTAGGCCGGCAGGTGCACGCCGATAAACACCACCTGAAACCCGCAGACGAAAAAGCCCAACGCCAACAGCCAGAAGCCCGAATGTGAACAGGCTTCGCGAAGGGCTTCGGAAAGCGTCTGCTCATGGCCCAGTACCGGCAGCGGCTTGTCCTTGAGCATGCTCACCAGCGGTACAATCATCGCCACCAACAGGCCCAACACCAGCAACGCGACCGACCAGCCGAGCCAGCCAATCAGCCCAAGCGTGCCCGGCAACATGGCGAACTGGCCGAAAGACCCGGCGGCACTGGCAATGCCCATGGCCATGCTGCGTTTCTCCGGCGGCACGGCCCGACCGACTACGCCGAGGATCACCGAGAACGACGTGCCGGAGAGGCCGATACCGATCAGCAGCCCAGCGCTCAATGACAGCGTCAGCGGCGAGTCGGACATGCCCATGAACACCAGGCCCACGGCGTAGAACACACCGCCGACCAACACCACTTTCGCCGCGCCAAAACGGTCGGCCAGCGCGCCGGTAAATGGCTGCGCCAGACCCCAGATCAAATTCTGCAAAGCAATGGCGAAGGCGAACACCTCACGCCCCCAGCCAAATTGCGCACTCATCGGTGACAGGAACAGGCCAAAGCCGTGTCGCACGCCCAATGACAACGCCAGGATCAACGCACTTCCCAGCAACACCCAACCGCACGTACGCCACATCGATGTCATTGTTATTCTCCAGTCGCGGGTATATACCCGCTTGAGTTCGAACAAACTGGCATCAAGCCAGTTCGTCGAGCAATTTCAGCAAGGTTTCACGCTTCTCGGCGCCCAGACGATCGATCAATCGCTGTTGTGCCGCTTCCCAGGCTGGCAAGGCCGCTGCCAGCCGTTGCGCGCCGGCTTCGGTGAGGCAGACGATGCGGTTACGCATGTCTGCGCCCTCGGCCAGCGCCACCAGCCCTTCGCCTTCCAGCACCCGCAAATTGCGCCCGAGGGTGCTGCGATCCAGGCCCATGGCTTCGGCGAGTTCCGAGATACTCGGTTGATCCAGACGCTGCAGATTGCACAGCAAAGAATACTGGGCAACGTTGATCCCGAAGCCGTCGAGAGCGCCGTCGTAATGCCTGCTGACGCCACGAGCGGCGCGACGCAGGTTGATGCACAAACACTGAGAAGAAAGCATGATGCGTGTATATACCCGCGACTGTGTTAAATCAAGTTACATGTGGTTTTGCAGTAACAATTCCAGCGCCTGACAAGCCGCCATCGCTGGCAAGCCAGCTCCCACAGAGTTTGCAGGTTTCACAAATTTCGCAAATACCCCGCAACACCTGTGGGAGCTGGCTTGCCAGCGATAGGGCCAGTCCAGTCAGCGCTAATCTTTCAGACCAACGCCAACCCCACCAGCACCGCCATTTCCAGCAATTCCAGCAAGGCCCCGGCCGTATCCCCGGTCGTCCCCCCCAACCGCCGCATCATCACATGCCGCAGCCAGATAAACACGCCGACCGCTACCAGCAGCGCAATAATCGCGGTGAACCCTGCAAGCGCCACACTGGCCAGCGCGCTGACCCCAAGCACCCACCAACCCGCCTTGCGCGGCAGATGATCGGCCAGCGCCTGGCCCAATCCACCCGCGCGCACGTACGGCGTGGTCAGAAACAACCCCAACAACGCCGCCCGCCCAAGGAGCGGCGCGATGATCAACACCAAGCCTTGCTGCTGCTCGATCAGCGCCAGCAACGCGGCAAACTTGAGCAGCAACACCAGCACCAGCGTCACCACCGCAATCGGCCCGCTGCGCGGATCTTTCATGATCGTCAGCGTACGTTCGCGATCACCGAAGCCGCCGAGCCAGGCATCGGCGCTGTCAGCCAGGCCATCAAGGTGCAACGCGCCACTGAGCAATACCCAAATCGTCAACAGCAATGCCGCATGCAGCAGCAACGGCGCGCCTGCCAACGCCAGGTTCAGCGCCCACAGAATCACGCCGAACAGCAGCCCCACCAGCGGATAGAACAATAGCGAACGCCCAAGTTGTTCGGGCTCGGGCATCCCCGGCAGCCGAATCGGCAGACTGCTGAGAAATTGCAGGGCGATCCACAGCGGCAGCATGTCAGTGACCTTCCTTCAGCGAACCGTTGGTCTCGACCGTCAACGCGAACAACGCGCCGTGACCGACCTCGACATTGAGCAATTGCTCTCGCGGCAAACCCCGCGCCTGCGCCAGCAACAGTCGCATCACACCGCCATGACTGATCAGCAACACCCGCTCACCGGCGTATGCCGCTTGCAGCCGCGCGACCGCTGCCAAAACCCGCGCGGAAAAATCGCTGACCGCCTCGCCTTGCGGCGGCGTGAACGCGTACGGATCGGCCCAGAACAATCCCAACGCCTCGGCATCAGTTTCCATCAGCGCTGCTGCGCTCTGCCCTTCCCACGCGCCGAAATGCAGTTCTTGCAGATCCTTTTCCAGATGCACCGGTAGATTCAGTTGCTCAGCCAACTCAGCGGCAAACCGCGCACAGCGCTGCAACGGCGAACTGACCAAACGATCCCACGGCCCGCCTGCAATCACCGCTTCGCGCATCTGCGCCCAGCCCTTTTCGGTAAGCGCATCGTCGAGACTGCCGCGCAAACCACCGCCGAGTTCGGTTTCACCATGACGCAGCAGATCAAGTTGCAGGGTCATGCCGGACGATCCGCCACCGCCGCTTCCGCGAACGTCGCCATCTGCCCGTGTAGATCACACGCCAAGCGCAACAACGGCACGGCCAACGCGGCACCACTGCCCTCGCCCAGGCGCAGGCCCAGTTCGAGCAGCGGTTCGGCGCTCAGGGCCTCCAGCACATGGCGGTGGCCCGGCTCGGCACCGCGATGACCGAACAGCAGCCACTCGCGACAGGCCGGATTCAGGCGCACCGCCACCAGTGCTGCGACCGTGCAGATAAAACCGTCGACCAGCACTGCAACGCCTTCCTGCGCACAGGCCAGATACGCGCCGACCAGTGCGGCGATTTCGAAACCGCCCAGGTTGAACAGCGTCTGCAATGCATCACCGCGCTGTGCGGCGTGCAGCGCCAGAGCGCGCTCGATCACTTGCGCTTTATGGCTCACGCCTTCGGCATTCAGGCCAGTGCCGGGGCCGGTCAGATGGGCCACCGGACAATCGAGCAAGGCACAGGCCAGCGCGCTCGCCGCGGTGGTGTTGCCGATGCCCATTTCGCCGCCGATGAACAACTGAGCGCCAGCCGCTTTCGCCCGCAGCACGCTGTCGCGCCCTGCCTGCAACGCGAGTTCACCCTGAGCCTGAGTCATCGCTGCGCCCTGAACGAAATTCGCCGTGCCCGGACCGATGTGCAAATGGCGCACACCCGGCAGGTTCAGCGCCGGCGTCACCGTGCCCAGATCCACCACTTCCAGTTGCGCATTGAGTTGACGCGCGAGCACGCTGATCGCCGCGCCACCGCTGACGAAGTTGAGCAACATCTGCCCGGTGACTTCCTGCGGGAATGCCGACACACCTTCAGCGACGACACCATGGTCGCCAGCGAAAATCGCAATCCAGACCTGCGCAAGCGTCGGTTTGACCTGCCCTTGCAAACCAGCCAACTGCACCGCCACCGATTCAAGACGCCCCAGCGAACCGGCCGGTTTGGTCAGTTGCTGTTGCCGCGCTGCCGCTTGTTCAACGATATCGGCATGCACCGCTTTACACGGATTGAGCCACCAGGCTTGAGTCATAACGCAGGTCCTTTCAGAGTCAGGGGCAGGCCGGCGACGGTCAGGACAACACGCTGACAGCGCTCAGCCAGAGCTTGATGCAGCCAACCGGCTTCATCGACGTAGCGGCGAGTCAATTCGCCCAGCGGCACGACACCCATTCCGGTCTCGTTGCTGACAAAAATGATTTCGCCCGGCAGCGTGGCCAGGCAGTCCAACAGGGCTTCGCGTTCGGCGGCGAGACGTGCGGCGTCTTCGAGCATCAGCAGATTGGTCAGCCACAGCGTCAGGCAATCGACCAGCAGGCAGCGCTCGGCGCTGGCGTTTTCACGCAAAATGCGGGCGAGTTGCAGCGGCTCTTCGATGAGCGCCCATTCGGCGGGACGGCGCGCACGGTGATGGGCGACGCGCTCGCTCATTTCACCGTCCAGCGGCTGGCTGGTGGCGATGTAGGTCACGGCCAATGCACTGTCAGTGGCGAGTTTTTCGGCGAGGCGACTTTTGCCGGAGCGGGCGCCGCCGAGGATCAGTTGGAGCATGGGGACATCCTGAAAATTATCTGTTGAAGCAACCGACCCCATCGCTGGCAAGCCAGCTCCCACAGTGATCGCGGTAGCCGGATCACCTCAGCCCCCTGTGGGAGCTGGCTTGCCAGCGATGGGCCATGACATTCGCCCTAGATCCCACAGAGCTGACGCAACAACCCGGTATCCAGATGCTTCTCCACCAGATCTGCCAAACGCTCGATATCGCGCTCACGCAACCCGTGATAATCCACCGTCTGCACATCGCTCAGCCCGGCCCAGCGCAGCAACGCCGAACTGGCTGCCGGCGATTCGAACAAGCCATGCAGATAGGTGCCGAACACCTGACCATCAACGCTTTGCGCACCGTCACAACGACCGTCATCCAGCCACACCGCCGCGTTCTCCAGCGCCGGCCCGGTGGTGACGCCAGCATGAATTTCGTAGCCGCTGACTTCGGCATCTTCCAGCGCCAGACGACCGCGCACATTGCGCAATTGCTTGTCGGCTTCAAGCTGCGTTTCAAAGGCGAGCAAGCCCAAACCGGCGCTTGAACCGGGCGCGCCCTCAAGACCCAGCGGATCATGCACCTGTTCGCCGAGCATTTGCAGACCGCCACAAATCCCCAGCACTTTGCCGCCGTAACGCAAATGGCGACTGATCGCAGTGTCCCAACCGTTGACGCGCAAATACGCGAGATCACTGCGCACGCTCTTCGAGCCTGGAAGAATGATCAGATCGGCCGGCGGAATCGCCTGACCGGGGCCGACAAATTGCAGATCAACCTGTGGATGCAAACGCAGCGGATCGAAGTCAGTGTGGTTGCTGATGCGCGGCAGCACCGGCACCACGACTTTCAGCACGTGTTCGGCCTTGTCGGTCTGGCGCTGATCGATGCCGTCCTCGGCCTCAAGATGCAGATCCATCACGTACGGCAGCACGCCTACCACCGGTTTGCCGGTGCGTTGTTCCAGCCAGTCGAGGCCCGGCTGCAGCAACGCGATGTCGCCACGAAAACGGTTGATGATGAAGCCTTTGACCCGCGCCAGTTCGCTCGGCGACAACAGTTCCAGCGTGCCGACCAAATGGGCAAACACCCCGCCGCGATTGATGTCGGCGATCAGCAGCACCGGGCAATCCACCGCTTCGGCGAAACCCATGTTGGCGATGTCGCCGGCGCGCAGATTGATCTCTGCCGGCGAGCCTGCGCCTTCGACCATCACCAGCGGATACGCGGCGCTGAGGCGATCGTGGGAGGCCAGCACGGCTTTCATCGCGATGGCTTTGTAGTCGTGATAGGCGACCGCGTTCATGCTGGTGACGGCGCGGCCATGGATGATCACTTGCGCGCCGGTGTCGCTGTTCGGCTTGAGCAGCACCGGGTTCATGTCGGTGTGCGGCTCAAGATTCGCCGCCTGCGCCTGCACCGCTTGCGCGCGACCAATCTCGCCGCCATCAGCCGTCACGGCGCTGTTGAGCGCCATGTTCTGTGGTTTGAACGGCACCACCGCTACACCTTGACGGGTGGCCCAGCGGCACAGTGCCGTCACCAGTGTGCTTTTACCGGCATCGGAAGTAGTGCCTTGCACCATCAGAGTTGTCATTGGATTTCCTTGGCGAACGCTTGCAGCGCTTGTTCGAGGCGCGCCTCTTCTGCCGCATCGGCAGGCAGGCCGAAACGCATACTGCTGTTGTGCGTGAAGAGGCGCAGGAGGATGCCGCGTCGGGCCATGAATTCGTGCAGCACTTGAGCCTGATCGGTGATCAGCCATTGAAACAGCGCGCAGCCGCCCTGGGGTTTGAAGCCGTAGCGCGCCAGCAACGCTGCCAGCCGCGCACTGGCTTCATCGCTGCGAATGCGCTGGCGCGTATGGCCTTCAGTGTCTTGCAGACACGCTTGACCGAGCACCCGGGTCGGTCCGCTGACCGCCCACGGCCCGACCTGTTCTGCAAGCAGTTTGAGCAACTTGCGCTCAGCCAGCACAAAGCCCAGTCGCACCCCCGCCAGACCGAAAAACTTGCCGAACGAACGCAATACGATCAGCCCGACCAGATGCGTGTACGCGGCCAGACTCCGTTCTGGCGTGTTGTCCATGAACGCTTCATCGACCACCAGCCAGCCGCCGCGCTGCGCCAGTCGCGCATGCCAGTCGAGCAGGCGCGCCGGGGTCAGGCTCAGGCCGGTGGGATTGTTCGGATTGACCACGACAAGTACGTCGAGGCTGTCGATAAAGAACTCGACTTCCTGCTCCAGCACTTCGCGCACGATGTAACCGCTGCGGCGCCAGGCTTGGGCGTGCTCGGCATAACACGGCGACAACACGCCGACCTTGCCGGCCCGGCGCAAACGCGGCAGCAACTGAATGGCCATCTGCGAACCGGCCACCGGCAACACCTGCGGCGCACCGTAGTAATCACACGCGGCCTGCTCCAGACCATCGTCGGTTTCCGGCAAGCGCGCCCAAGCGCGCAGCGGGATTTCCGGGATCGGAAATGGCCATGGCGCCAGACCGCTGGAAAGATCCAGCCAATCCGCTTCGGCGATGCCGTAATCGAGTGCAGCCTTGCGCAGTCGGCCACCGTGCTCAAGCATAGAATTCAGCTCCCACGCAAAGAATCAGCAGCCATAACCATACCCCGCGCTGGACCAATTGCCAGCCACGGTCAATGGAGTCGGCGTCGGCAGGTAAGCCCTCGCCGAGTTGCGGACGCTCATGCAGTTCGCCGTGATAGATCGCCGGGCCACCCAGCTCCACGCCCAGCGCACCGGCGCCTGCCGCCATCACCGGGCCGGCGTTGGGGCTGTCCCATTTTGGCGCCTGGGTACGCCAGCACTTCAGGGCCAGTCGGGTTTTTCCGAGCACTGCGTAGGTCAACGCCACCAGGCGCGCGGGAATGTAGTTAAGGACGTCGTCGATTTTTGCCGCACACCAGCCAAATCGCTCGAAGCGTTCGTTGCGATAGCCCCACATCGCATCAAGCGTATTGCTCAAGCGATAGAGGACCACGCCCGGCGCGCCGGCCACGGCAAACCAGAACAACGCGGCAAACACCGCATCACTGCCGTTTTCCAGCACCGATTCGGTGGCAGCGCGGGCGACCGCCGTGCTGTCAAGTTCGCTGGTCTGGCGGCTGACCAGATAGCCGACACGTTTGCGCGCTTCTTCCAGATCATCGGCGCGCAACGCCTTGGCCACCGGTTCGACGTGTTCGCCGAGGCTGCGCATGCCGAGGGCGCAATACAGCGCGAGGATCTCGACGATCCAGCCAACATAAGGCGCCCAGGAAAACGCGGTGGCGAGCAACGTCAGCGGCAGCACTGCGATCACCCACGCAGTAACGCCATGACTGCGCCAGCCACGGCCACCGGCGTTGAAACGTTGCTCGATGCGCCCGGCAAAATTGCCGAACGCCACCAGCGGATGCCAGCGTTTCGGTTCACCCAGCAGCGCATCCAGCGCAACCGCGGCGACACTCAACAACGCCACACTCATTGACTCACTCCCCAATAATTTTCATACAGCAACTCATTGAGCGGACGCGCCTGCGCCCACCCTTCGAGTACCAGCATCGGCGCCGGATAGAATTCCTTGACCGGGCCCAGGCACAAAACGGCCAAAGGCTTGGCGCCCTCTGGCAACTTCAGTAGATCGGCCAGCGCCTGCGGCTCGAACAGCGAGACCCAGCCCATGCCCAGACCTTCGGCGCGGGACGCCAGCCACAGGTTCTGGATCGCGCAGGAGAGCGACGCCATGTCCATTTCCGGCAGCGTGCGGCGACCGAAGATGTGCTTTTCGCGATCGTCCGTCAGCGCGGCGACCAGTACTTCAGCGCAATCATTGATGCCTTCGACCTTGAGTGTCATGAACTCATCGCTGCGCTCGCCGAGGGCTTCGGCGGTGCGGATGCGTTCTTCTTCCACCAGGTTCCGGATCTGCCCGCGCAGGGCTCGGTCGCTGATGCGAATGAAGCGCCACGGCTGCATCAGGCCAACGCTCGGGGCCTGATGTGCGGCTTCGAGCAGGCGACGCAGTAGTTCGGGCGCGACGGTGCCACCAGTGAAGTGGCGCATGTCGCGGCGTTCGGCGATGGCTTTGTAGACCGCTGCGCGTTCGGCTTCAGTGAATGCGTTGTCTGTCATGGCCTCTTCGCGAGCAAGCTCGCTCCCACAATGGTCGGGGTACTTGCTCAAGAAACGCGATCCCCTGTGGGAGCGAGCTTGCTCGCGAAGGCGGCCTCCCGGTCAGGCAGGAATAATGCAGCGATAGCCACAGGATTCGACGGAAAATAAAAGTGCACATAAGAAGCCGTCATCCGCCCTTCCCGATAAACCGCCTCCGCCCCACGCCCGCCATTCGGGCTCAACCCGCGAGCAATCGGCGTCAGTTCAGTGTTGGTCAACGAATGGTGATAAGTGTGCCCCCGCAGCGAGCCCTCCGGCAGATCAACCGCTTGCAGCGCCAACGCCGCCAGACGCTTCTGCATCACCGCATCGCCGCTCAGCAAACCGACCAGTTCGGCGCGAGTGCCTTCGACATCGGTCAACGAATCGAGCAGATAAAGCATACCGCCACACTCGGCCAGCAATGGTTTGCCGGCAGCATGATGCGCGCGGATTGCGTCGAGCATCGCGGTGTTCTGCGACAACGCCACGTGGTGCAATTCCGGGTAGCCGCCCGGCAGATACAGACTGTCCGCTTCGGGCAACTGCGTGTCACGGATCGGCGAGAAGAAACTCAACTCGGCACCCATCGCCCGCAGCAGATCGAGACTGGCGCCATAGGTGAAGGCAAACGCTTCATCACGGGCGATAGCGATTCGCACGCCTTTTAATAGCGGTTCTGCGGCGATCACTTCTGGCGCCGCGAACTCCACAGAAGGTGGCAGCGCTACCTCGCAACTGCTGGCAAGCGCAGCGGCGGCGGCGTCGAGGCGAATATCCAGGTCATTCAGTTCGCTGGCCTGCACGAGGCCGAGATGACGGCTCGGCAACTCGATCCCGATCTCACGGGACAACGCGCCGTACCAACGCAAACCTTCGGTCAGGCTGCCTTCAAGCAGTTGCGCGTGACGCAAGGTCCCGACGCGATTGGCCAGCACACCCGCAAACGGCAAGTCCGGCTGATAGCGCGCCAGCCCCAACGCCAACGCACCAAAGGTCTGCGCCATCGCGGTGCCGTCGATCACGCCGAGCACCGGTACGCCGAAATGTCGCGCCAGGTCGGCGCTCGACGGCGTCCCGTCAAACAGCCCCATCACGCCTTCGATCAGAATCAGATCGGCTTCGGCGGCGGCTTCCCACAACAGGCGACGACTTTCCTGCTCGCCGACCATCCACATATCGAGTTGATAAACCGGCGCACCGCTGGCGCGCTCGAGGATCATCGGATCGAGAAAATCCGGGCCGCACTTGAACACGCGCACCTTGCGCCCTTGATTGCGATGCAAACGGGCGAGCGCGGCAGTGACGGTGGTCTTGCCCTGACCGGAGGCCGGCGCGGCAATCAATACCGCCGGGCAGTGACGTGGCTGATTCAAAGTTCAACGCCTTTCTGCGCTTTGATGCCGGCCTGAAAGGCGTGTTTGAGCACGCCCATTTCGGTGACCGTGTCGCCCATCTCGATCATTTCCGGCTTGGCCGCGCGACCGGTGACGATCACGTGCTGCATCGGCGGACGCGCCTGCAAGTCGCTGAGCACCTGATCAAGGTCGAGGTAGCCATGCTTGAGGGCGATGTTCAGTTCATCGAGCACCACCAGACCGATCGACGGATCGCGCAGCAACTCGCGGGACACTGCCCACGCGGCTTCGGCTGCGGCGATGTCGCGTTGGCGATCCTGAGTTTCCCAAGTGAAACCCTCGCCCATCACATGAAAGCGCACCTGCTCGGGGAAGCGGCGGAAGAACAACTCCTCACCGGTGCTGTTGCGTCCCTTGATGAACTGCACCACACCGCACTGCATGCCGTGACCCATTGCGCGGGCGAGCATGCCGAACGCCGAGCTGCTTTTGCCTTTGCCGTTGCCGGTCAGCACCAGCACCAGGCCGCACTCGTCGGGCGAGTTGGCGATGCGTTCATCAATCACGGCTTTTTTGCGCTGCATACGCGCCAGATGGCGCTCGTCACGCTCGGGGGAATCAGTCATGGGGGAGCTCTCCGTTGAGGCTGGATAACGGCGGGCAGGCACAAGAATAGACGGCAAAAAGCCTGGCATCGCCCACCGTGATGCCGTTGGATGAATCAGGCCGGTCTCCGGGCTCATGAGCGGCGTTTCGCCTGACTGCGCGCCTTCCCGCTGTTGAGCAGTGGCACAAGACGCAGTTTTTACTCATTTACCGTTGCGGGGGCAGCGCCGGGATCGTGGTTGTTCTTCGCTTGAAGACAACCCTCACCGGCTTCCCTGTTTCACTCTGTCGACGCAGGTCACAGAGCACCTGAAACAAGCCGCGAAGGTTAGAGGGTTGGGGGTGGAGCGTCAATTAAAGAGGGGGTCATCGAGCGAATAACTGCCGCCGATCAATTAACCGACGCCAATCTTGTGCCACGCTGAAACAAGTGATATCAAAGAGCCATGCTTTTACCGAAAAAGCACATCACAACAATAAGGATGATTACGATGCAAGGCATGATCATCAGCAATCCGCGCCTGGAATTCCTGCGCCCGGTGCTTGAACGCTGGTTTGACTGTATCGACCGTTACAACGCCGTGCGCGGCGACAGTGACACGCCCTACTGGCATGACGAGAAAGCCAATCTCGGATTGCTTTCTGCCGCCGCCTGGATGGCGGAGTTTGTGACACTGCACGACACCGGCACCCGCAAGCAGAACGAGGAAGGCGAGCGCAATGCCCGCGCCGACCTGTTCCTGGCTGGCACCGAAGATCGCGCGTTTATCCAGGCCACGCAACGCTGGCCACGCGTCAACAATCTAAACCTGACCCAAGCCCTGCTGGACATCACCAACGACGCCAAACGCATCAGCTACGCCAGCGACCTCAAGCTCGGCTGCCTGTTTGTCGCCCCGCAAAAAGCCCAACACAGCGCCAGCCCGGAAGAATTGCAGGACATGGTCGACGATCTGCAAAAGGAACACACCTGCGCCGTCGCCTGGTATTTCCCCTACGCCTATCGCAAGTTGCGCAGCGAGGCTGGCAATTACCACCCGGGCATTGCCGTGTTGTTCAAAGAGGCTCGTGGCTGAGCATTTGAACCATCGGGCTTGCGCGCGCCTCTATGACTAGGAATGCATTCATAGGGAAGATCAGCAATGCGCAAGCCCCAGCTCGTTTTCGTCATCGCCCTCGCCGGAGGGCTCGCCGCCTGTGGTGAATCGTCCAGCCTGCAGGTCACCGACGGCACCGGCCCGTCACCGAAACTGCCCGAACCAAACAAAACCCTGATCCCGACGGTGAATATCGCCCCGGCGGTCGGCTGGCCCGAGGGCGGTAAACCTACCGCTGCGGCAGGTACACAAGTCGCGGCGTTTGCCGAAGGCCTCGATCATCCGCGCTGGCTCTACGTACTGCCCAATGGCGATGTGCTGGTAGCGGAAACCAATGCACCGCCCAAACCTGATGACGGCACAGGCATCAAGGGCTGGGTGATGAAGACCGTCATGGGCAAGGCTGGCGCCGGTGTGCCGAGCCCCAATCGCATTACGCTGCTGCGCGATGCCGACCACGATGGTGTGGCGGAGACGCGCACGGTATTCCTGCAAAACCTCAATTCGCCGTTCGGCATGACACTGGTCGGCAACGACCTGTACGTCGCCGACACCGATCGCCTGCTGCGCTTCAACTACGAACCCGGCGCGACCGAGATCAAGACGCAGCCGATCAAGGTTGTCGATCTGCCTGGCGGCACGCTGAACCATCACTGGACCAAGAACGTCATCGCCAGCAAAGACGGCAGCAAGCTGTACGTCACGGTCGGCTCGAACAGTAACGTCGGCGAAAATGGTCTGGATAAAGAGGAAGGTCGTGCAGCGATCTGGGAAGTGGACCGGGCAACCGGTAATCACCGGATCTTCGCTTCGGGCATCCGCAACCCCAACGGTCTGGCCTGGGAGCCAACCAGTGGTGCGTTGTGGACAGCGGTGAACGAGCGCGACGAGATCGGCAGCGATCTGGTGCCGGACTACATCACCTCGGTCAAGGACGGTGGCTTTTACGGCTGGCCGTTCAGCTATTACGGCCAGCACGTCGATGTGCGCGTCGAACCGCAGAACCCTGATTTGGTCGCTAAAGCCATTTCGCCGGACTATGCCGTTGGCCCGCACACCGCTTCGCTGGGTCTGACGTTCGCCGAGGGCAACAAGCTGCCAGCGCAATTCAAGGAAGGTGCATTCATTGGCCAGCACGGCTCCTGGAACCGCAAGCCGCACAGTGGCTATAAAGTGATTTTCGTACCGTTCGCGGCAGGCAAACCGACGGGCCAACCGGTGGATGTGCTGACTGGCTTCCTCGACAAGGACGAGAATGCACTGGGCCGCCCGGTGGGCGTGGTGATCGACCAGCAAGGTGGCTTGCTGGTGGCCGATGATGTGGGGAACAAGGTGTGGCGGGTGTCTTCCACTAAATAACCTGTCCTGACCACAAAACAAATGTGGGAGCGAGCCTGCTCGCGAATGCGGTGGATCAGTCGACATTCAAGTTGACTGACCCTCCCTCTTCGCGAGCAAGCTCGCTCCCACAATGTTGTTGAAACTCCGACTACGGGTTACGCGCCAAATGCTCTGGCTGCAATACCCGCTTCGCACTCAGATAAGCCTTCTGCCAATACGCCTTCGACAGGCTATCGAGCTTCACCGTGCCGCCTGTTGCCGGGGCATGCACGAAGCGCCCTTCCCCGACGTAAATCCCCGCATGGCTGACCTGCGAACCGCCATTGGTGGCGAAGAAGATCAGATCGCCTGTCTGTAAACCTTCCTTACCCACATTCGGTGCCTGCATCACGATCAGGTCGCGCGTGGTTCTTGGCAGCGAAATACCCGCCGCATCGCGGTAAACAAAGCCGATCAAACCACTGCAATCAAATCCCGAATCAGGCGTATTGCCGCCCCAGCGATAAGGCGTGCCCACGAGACCGAGCGCGCGAAACAGCACGTCTTCAGCAACGGGGGAAAATGATTGCGAGGTACCGAATACGAGCGGCGCGCGCACAACGGGCGCTGGCGGCGGCGTACGACTGACGCAGGCGCTGAGCAGCGCTGCGAAAAAGATCAATGCGAGGCGGGCCGACATGGTCATAAGCAGAACATCCTGATCTGGCTGCGGCTTTCTCTGCCGGATGGACAGAAAACAAAACCGCCTGTGTGAGCACACAGGCGGTTTGCCATCAATATAGATTCAGGATTCTAGCGGCTACGCGGCAAACTTCAAGTAAGACTTTAACTTCACCCTGTAAAGTCTAGGTCTACTCCGTTGCCGGGAGCCTGATTGTCGCTGCGAACGCAGCGACATCGGGGGAATTACTTGCGAGCGGTGACGACAGTCGGAGCGTTCGCCAAAGCACGCTTGGCTTCGATGAAGGTCTTGCTCCAGTAGCTGTCACCCAGGCTGTCGATGCGAACACCGCCACTGCGACGACTGCTGGAATGAATGAACTGGTTGTCACCCAGGTAGATCCCGGCGTGACTGACACGGCCGCGACGACCATTGGTGGCGAAGAACAGCAGATCGCCCGGCTCAAGGTTTTTGCGCGAAACCAGCGGCGCATCCACGTTGATCATTTCGCGGGTGGAGCGTGGCAAGTTCATGCCGGCTTCTTCGCGGAACAGGTAGCCGATGAAACCGCTGCAATCGAAACCGGCTTCAGAGGTACCGCCGAAACGGTAACGGGTACCGATCAGGGACATGCCGCGCTCGAGAATGCTGTCGGCCAGAACTGGCAACTGGTAAGGCTTGTTGCCGTTGAAATCCGACAGTTCTTTTTCGGTGTCCAGCTCTTCCTGGTAAATAACGGAGGACTGGGCGGTAGCAGAATTTTTAACCTGTTGTGGCTGCTCTTGAACTGGAGAATGAGCAGCGCAACCGTACAACAGGGTGACGAGTGCGAGAGGCACGAGGGGTGCGAAGCGCTTTAGCATGGGCACGACCGTGGCTGATAGTTGTAAAGAAGCCGAGACTATGCCCGCTATCATCCTCATTTGCAAATTCAATCGATCTTTTTGTGACTTCCCGGTTTCTCGTTTACATCTAAGCGCTTAAGCCCATTTGAACCGATACGCGGTCTGCACACCGTGCAGAAAAGCGGATTTTCTGGCGCCTGAAATATGCCGAAACCCGCTGAAAGCCACAGACTACAAGGGCCGGCTACCAGCCCAGGGTTTCTTTCAGGAAGGGAATGGTCAGCTTGCGCTGTGCCTGCAAAGAGGCCTGATCGAGCTGTTCCAGCAGTTCAAAAAGCGCGCTCATGCTGCGGGTGCCACGGGTCAAAATAAAATGCCCGACTTCATCGGTCAGATGCAGACCACGACGCGACGCGCGCAATTGCAGGGCACGCAATTTGTCTTCATCGGAGAGTGGGCGCATCTGGAAAATCAGCGCCAGCGTCAGGCGTGATTTCAAGTCAGCCAGTTTGACCGGCAGCTCGCGTGGCGAGGTGGACGCGGCGATCAGCAGGCGCCGACCGCTGTCACGCAGACGATTGAACAGATGAAACATCGCCTCTTCCCAATCAGCCTTGCCGGCAATCACCTGCAAGTCATCCAGGCAAACCAGCTCGTACTGCTCGAGGTTGTCGAGAATTCCAGTGCCGCGATCCATTAACTCGGCCAGCGGCAGATACACCGCAGGCTCACCCATCTGCTCGAACCGCAGGCAAGCAGCCTGCAACAGATGCGTACGCCCTACGCCGTGTTTGCCCCACAGGTAGATCAGGCTTTCCGTCCAGCCGGCGTCGGCTTCGCAAAGGCGCTCGACATAGCCGAGTGCAGCGGCATTGGCGCCTGGGTAGTAGTTGATGAAGGTGGCGTCGTCACGCAGACGCACACCTAGGGGCAGCTGAATCGGTTTCATGCTGACTGAACAGTTCTCAAGGAACCGTTAGTGGCCTCTGTGTAAAGTTGGCGAAGTTTATACCCGTGACGCTGAGCGCACAATGCGACAGAGTCCAAGCAAAATCAAAGGTTTGCGTTAACGCACTGGTTTTATGACAGTTTCTCTGACGCTGTCGAGCCGATATCACCGCAAGACACGGGCCAACCCGGCTGTCCGCCGGGCTGCCCACCGCCACTACAGCTCAGGTTCGTCCGCACCACTATAAATGTCGGAATCCTTGTACAAGTCGTGCACATGACGCACCAACACCATGATCACCGCCGCCACCGGCAGCGCCAGCAACACACCAGTGAAGCCAAACAGCTCGCCGCCGGCCAGGATCGCGAAGATCACCGCCACCGGATGCAGGCCGATCCGGTCACCTACCAGCAATGGGGTCAACACCATGCCTTCCAGGGCCTGACCGACCATGAACACTGCGACGATCCCGATCATCGGATACAGATCGCCACCAAACTGGAACAACCCGGCGACCAACGCCGCGCCGATGCCAATCACAAAGCCCATATACGGCACGATTGCCGCCAGACCTGCGATCAGACCTATCAACAGCCCCAGCTCCAGACCGACGATCATCAGCCCCGCCGCGTAAATCACACCCAGCGCCACCATCACCAGCAACTGACCGCGCACGAATGCACCGAGCACTTCATGACATTCACCGGCCAGCGAAACGATGGTGGGCTCGCGATCACGCGGCAACAAGCTGCGGATCTTGGCCATCATCACGTCCCAGTCGCGCAGTAAGTAGAAACTCACCACCGGGATCAGCACCAGATTGGCCAGCCAGCCGATCAGCGCCAGACTCGAAGCCGTCGCCTGACTCAGGACCACGCCGACAATGTCGGTGGTCTGGCCCATGTGTTCACTGATCGCCGCTTTGACCTTGTCGAATTTCCAGAAACCGTCCGACAGACCCAGCTTCGACTGCACCCAAGGCACCGCCGAGTGCTGCAACCAGTCAAGCATCTGCGGCGCCAGTTCGTACAGGCGCAGCAACTGTTTGGCGAGCATCGGCACCAACACCAGCATCAGCGCGGTGACGATCAGCGTGAACAACGCGAACACCGCGATAACGCCCCAGGTTCTCGACAGACCGAGCCGTTCCAGACGATCCACCAGCGGATCGAACAGATACGCCAGCAACAACGCCACCAGAAACGGCGTGAGGATCGGGTGCAGCAACCACACAAACGCGCAAAGCAGGACTACCCCACCAAGCCAGAACCAACGCCGCGTATCGGCCATGTACCACTCCTACTGCTTCTATATAAGGAAAGACTTACCAGCGAAACCGCAAGGACGGCGCCACAGGTGTCGGGGCCGGAGCCGCGACCGGTGCCGAACCTGCCACCACCGGCTGTGACGCTGCCACCGGAGCCGGCGCGTCGGCGGGCAGCTCCTGCAACTTGGCCAGCGATAACTGCGCACGCATCTGATCGGCACTGCCGTTGACCCGATAGAGGATGCGATCGCCATCAACACTTTGCAGACGCACGCCAAACGGTTCGAGTAACCGCAACAGCGCGGCGTAACGCTCCAGATTCATGCCCTGCACCTCCAGGGTCTGCTGGCCGGAGGCCCCAGGTTTAGCCGCAAATCGTGGTGCCAGACGCTGGGCGACTGCGAGCATCACTGCATCCGCGACGGCTGCCTGATCTGCGCCCTGCACGCTGCCCGCCTCTTTTTTATCACCTAGCCACAAATGCCATTTGGCCTGCCACTGCCCACCCTCCTCACGCGCATGCACCGCCAGCAAGGCGTCAGCGTTGTAGCGCTCCGAAGCACCGCGCAAAGGCGCGGCATCCGTGCCTTCGAGTGCAGGCGCCGTGGCAACCAGTTGTTCACTCAGATCGGCCAATGGCAAACGCAACGGCAAACCACGATGCTGAGCGGCTGTACGCAACGGCGCGGCAGCGGCCTGACCATCACCGACCAGACTCGACCCTTCAGCCGAATCGTTCAGCCACCAACTCAGTATCGACGGCCGACTGGCACCCCAAACTGACAGCCCGGCGCGGCGCAATGCTTGCTCGGTAGCACTCGGGTCGAAATCGACTTTCAGCACCTCCGGCGGCCCGGCATCAAAACCGAACTGACTGATGATCTGCTGCGGCTCCTTGCGAATCGCCGCGAGCCCCGGATTTTGCGCAGCTTTCGGGTCGCCGGTCAGGCGCAACACCAACGTATCCAGCGCGGCCTGAGTGGCGCGATCGCGCTCCTCCGGAGCTTGGCCCTGGACCGGCTCACGCACTTGATAAAGGCCTTTGAGGTTTTCGGCATGACTCGCCAGGCTGACCACAGACAAACAGCCCACAAACAACAATTTACAAAAACGCATGGATAATTCCCGTCGACAGGAGCGGCTGGAACAGACCGCGTGAACCGATTGAGCAAGGCTGTGACCCTCGGCCCTCGCAAAACATTCACACGGCGGCGGTAAGTTTTTGCACAGTGATAACGATAGACGGTTAATTGCCACACCTTATACAGGCAGCCATACGCCTCAATTGCAAAAAATTTCAGGTGATATGGCCCTGCCCGTCGGTACGAGGATGGCCGCTGCCCCTCAAGCCTGATAAAATCGCGCGCCTTCGCAGACCGGCAACAGCCGGGCACCTCGAAACTCGCGTGAGGCTATCGCCCCATCGACTTCGGCGCCCCGCTGAACTCGGTCGTTACCCCTGAATCCCCCCTAAAGGCCTGGATCATGAGCAAGCAACCCTCCCTGAGCTACAAGGACGCCGGTGTAGACATCGACGCCGGTGAAGCATTGGTCGAACGCATCAAGAGCGTCGCCAAGCGCACTGCGCGTCCGGAAGTCATGGGCGGCCTGGGCGGTTTCGGCGCCCTCTGCGAAATCCCGGCCGGCTACAAGCAGCCAGTACTGGTTTCCGGCACCGACGGCGTCGGCACCAAGCTGCGCCTGGCCCTAAACCTGAACAAGCACGACACCATCGGTATCGACCTGGTCGCCATGTGCGTCAACGACCTGGTGGTGTGCGGCGCCGAGCCGCTGTTCTTCCTCGACTACTACGCCACCGGCAAACTCAATGTCGAGACCGCTGCCCAGGTTGTGACCGGCATCGGCGCCGGCTGCGAACTGTCCGGTTGCTCGCTGGTTGGCGGCGAAACCGCTGAAATGCCTGGCATGTACGAAGGCGAAGACTACGACCTGGCCGGCTTCTGCGTCGGCGTCGTGGAAAAAGCCGAAATCATCGACGGCTCGAAAGTCGCCACCGGTGACGCGCTGATCGCCCTGCCATCGTCCGGCCCGCACTCCAACGGCTACTCGCTGATCCGCAAGATCATCGAAGTGTCCGGTTCCGACATCGAAAACATCCAGCTCGACGGCAAACCGCTGACCGACCTGCTGATGGCCCCGACCCGTATCTATGTGAAGCCGCTGCTCAAGCTGATCAAAGACACCGGCGCGGTCAAAGCCATGGCCCACATCACCGGTGGCGGTCTGCTCGACAACATCCCGCGCGTTCTGCCAAAAGGCGCTCAGGCCGTGGTTGACGTCGCCAGCTGGAATCGCCCGGCCGTCTTCGACTGGCTGCAAGAGAAAGGCAACGTTGACGAGACCGAGATGCACCGCGTGCTGAACTGCGGCGTCGGCATGGTCATCTGCGTGGCTCAGGAGCACGTTGAAGTGACTCTGAACACCCTGCGTGACGCTGGTGAACAGCCTTGGGTCATCGGTCAGATCGCAGTCGCTGCCGAAGGCGCTGCTCAGGTCGAACTGAAGAACCTTAAGGCTCATTAATGTCCGCAACCTGTGATGTCGTGGTGCTGTTGTCCGGCACCGGCAGTAATTTGCAGGCTCTGATCGACAGCACGCGGACCGGCGAAAGCCCGGTCCGCATCGCTGCGGTGATTTCCAACCGCGCCGACGCCTACGGTCTGCAACGCGCCAATGACGCGGGTATCGCCACCCGCTCGCTGGATCACAAGGCCTTCGAAGGTCGCGAGGCCTTCGATGCTGCCTTGATCGAACTGATCGACGAATTCAATCCCAAACTCGTGGTGCTGGCCGGGTTCATGCGCATTCTCAGCGCTGATTTCGTTCGCCACTATCAGGGTCGCCTGCTCAACATCCATCCTTCGCTGCTGCCCAAATACAAAGGGTTACACACCCATCAGCGCGCGCTGGAGGCCGGCGACACCGAGCACGGCTGCTCCGTCCACTTCGTCACCGAGGAACTCGATGGCGGGCCGCTGGTCGTACAGGCAGTAATACCGGTAGAGTTGCACGACACGCCGCAGAGTCTGGCGCAGCGAGTGCATGTTCAGGAACACCTGATTTATCCGATGGCGGTACGCTGGTTTGCCGAAGGGCGACTGGCACTCGGTGAGCAAGGTACTTTACTGGACGGCCAGTTACTCGCGGCCAGCGGCCACTTGATTCGACACTAGGAGATATTATGCGTCGCGCCCTGCTATTCGCTTGCGCACTGCTCGCCCTGCCTTTCGCACAGGCGGCAGACCTTCAACCGTTCTCCGCCAGCTACACCGCCGACTGGAAACAGCTGCCGATGAGCGGCACTGCCGAACGCAGCCTCTCCAAGGATGCCAAAGGCGTCTGGACGCTCAGTTTCAAGGCGTCGATGATGATCGCCAGCCTGACCGAGACCAGCACCCTGACCCTGGACAAAGACACGCTGCTGCCACAGTCCTACCACTTCGAACGTGGCGGCCTGGGCAAGGCCAAGAAGGCTGATCTGGACTTCGACTGGAACAACAAACTGGTCACTGGTACCGACCGTGGCGATGCGGTGAAAATCCCGCTGAACCGTGGCATGGTCGACAAATCGACTTATCAGCTGGCATTGCAACATGACGTTGCCGCCGGCAAGAAAACCATGAGCTATCAAGTGGTCGATGACGGCGAAGTCGATACCTATGACTTCCGCGTGCTGGGCTCGGAAAAAGTCGAGACCAAGGCTGGCCAGATCGATGCGATCAAGGTCGAGCGCGTACGCGACCCGACCCAAAGCAAGCGCATCACCGTCCTGTGGTTCGCCAAGGATTGGGATTACTTGCTGGTTCGCCTGCAACAGGTTGAAACCGACGGCAAGGAGTACAACATCATGCTCCAGGACGGCACGGTCAACGGCAAGGCTGTAAAAGGCAGCTGATCCGGCGTGATGTGAAAAAGCCCTGCAAGTGCAGGGCTTTTTATTGGCTGCGATTTGGTTCGGAAAATTGTGCGAGGCTCGCCCCTCACCCCAGCCCTCTCCCGAGGGAGAGGGGGCCTACCGAGGTGTCTGGCGCTCGACATCGACCTGTTAGACCGGGTCGATTATGGATTCGCCAAGGCACTTTTAGATCGGTGTTCTTAAGCAATTATGGATTCACCAAATCACTTTCAGGTCGATGTACTTCCAAAGCATACCCCAATCAGTCCCCTCTCCCTCTGGGCGGTCCGACGTTTCGGGAGGGTTAGGGTGAGGGGCTTTTCAGGTAACACTCAGACCGAAAACCTGGCCACCATGCTGTTCAAATCCACCGCCAACCGCGACAACTCCTGACTCGCCGCGCTGGTCTGATTCGCCCCCGCCGACGTCTGCATGGCCAGATCACGAATATTCATCAAATTGCGATCCACCTCCCGCGCCACCGCCGCTTGCTCTTCCGAAGCACTGGCGATCACCAGATTGCGCTCGTTGATCAAGGTAAACGCCGAGGCAATTTCCTCCAGCGCAGTCCCGGCGGCCTTGGCCAGTTCCAGCGTCGAACGCGCCCGCACATTGCTCTGTTGCATCGAACTGACCGCTGAATCCGTGCCTTGCTGTATGCCGCCGATCATCTGCTCGATTTCCTGAGTCGACTGCTGAGTGCGATGCGCCAGCGCCCGCACCTCATCCGCCACCACCGCAAACCCGCGTCCGGCATCGCCAGCCCGCGCCGCTTCAATCGCCGCGTTCAGTGCCAGCAGGTTGGTCTGCTCGGCAATCGAGCGGATCACATCCAGCACTTTGCTGATGCCATGAACCTTCTGCGCCAAATCTTCCATCTGCGTTGCATTAGCCGTCACATCCTCGGCGAGGGATTCGATTGACGATACGGTCTGCTGCACCTGCTCACGGCCATGCTGGGCAATGCGATCGGATTCACGCGAGGCCTCGGAGGTCGCAACAGCGTTGCTGGCCACCTCCTCCACTGCCGCGGTCATCTGATTCACCGCCGTGGCCGCCTGCTCGATTTCCAGACTCTGCTGGTGCAGCCCACGCGTAGCGTCTTCCGTGACGCAACTCAATTCTTCCGACGCCGACGCCAATTGACTGGACGACTCGGAAATCTGCCGAATCGTGTCGCGCAGGTTGTGCTGCATGCTTTTAAGCGCTTGCAGCAGCCGCGCTGGCTCGTCCTTGCCGGAAATGCTGATGTCGCCGGTCAGATCTCCGCCGGCCACCACTTGCGCCACGCCTAAAGACTGCGCCAATGGCAACACGATGCTGCGCGTCAGCAACAGCGCCAGGCCGATGGTGATCAGCGCGGTAACGCCGATCATGACCCCGACCCAAACCCGCGAATGGGTGAACACCAGCCGCGCGGCCTCGGTGGCGAGATTGGCATTGTGTTTGTTTAGCTCGACCAACTGACGCAGGAGTACGGCGATTTCATCGGCCAACGGACTCATCTCGCCGTTGAGAATGCGCGCCGCCTCCTCCACCCGATTCTGCGCAGACAACTGCATGACCTGCGCCTGAAGCTCCAGATACTGGTGCTCGGCCACCTTGAAGCGATCGAACAGTTTGCGTTCTTCATGCAGCACGATCAGCACGTTATAACGCTGCTGGGCCTCACTCAGCCCCCCGCGCAGGTCACTGAGCTTGGCAATATTCTGCTGCAACGCCTGTGGATCGCGATTGAGCAACAGGCGCATGGTCAGCGCACGCAGGCGCAACATGTCCTGACTCATCTCACCGACCGCCATCACGCTCGGCAGCCAGTTGTTATCGACCTCGTCAGACTGGGCGCGCATGTTCGACATTTGCAGCAGGGCGAACGCACCAAGGGCAAACACCATCAAGGCCAACAGGCCAAACCCGAGGCCGGCGCGCGGGGCAATATTGAGACTACGGATACTCATTGCTTTGGTTCCTTCCAAAAGCGCTGCATCAACCCTGCAGCTGGTTGCTCTAGAAGGTATCGGCCCGGCAGGAATTTGCGTAAGACGAAAACGTGATATCAGAATGCCTTAATACTTCTAACCCTCGGCATTAACGATTCAGCGTGGTTTTGCCGGACTTGAGCGCTGTTCGCGGCAATATCGCCAGAAAGTTATCGCGAGCGACCTTTTGTGCAACATCTTCCGGAAGCGCTTCGAGGAAAGGCGTGAAGCTGTGCATTTCTTCACCGAGCTTGTTGAATCGTCCTACGACATCCGAGCCGAGCATGAAGCGCTCCGGGTATTTTTCTACCAGCGCCAGCCATTCCGGGCGTGGCTTGCCCTGTTCATCCAGCAAATACGGCGTGAGCATGCTCCACGACAGATCGATGAACAAATTCGGATACGCCTCGAGCATGCGCGTGAGGGTCGGCAGGAGAAAGTCGAGCTGCGTCTGGTGCCGATGGATTTCCACGCTGGTGCCGGCATGCGCCCAGATAAACCGCGTGTGCGGGTGATTACGCAGCGGTTGTTCGATTTCCTCCAAGTACAGCGGATTTCTCTCACGCTTGGAGGTGATGTTGGAATGCACCATCACCGGCAGATCATTTTCTGCCGCCAGATGATAGATCTTGGTCATCGCCTCGTTGTTAGCGCGCGGCGTGTCGCCGGACGTCAGCGCCGTAAGATCGTCATGCCGTGTGAACACTTCGCCAATGCCCTGCCACAGCCCCGGATACAGATCGAGCATGCGCTGAATGTGCGCGGCTGAGTTCTTGTCATTAGGGTTAAAGCCTGAAAGGAACGGATGAAAGTACGGCCGCTGCTCAGGTGTCAGTTTTTGCACGGCATCAGCGACGATCACGTCGGTGGCGCTGTACCAATAGGCGTCGGCGTCATCACCGGCGTAATAGCGCGGGCGCTTCGGCTCGTCCTCGTGCCACTTCTTCGCCACGGGAATGCCGGAAATCATCACATGCTCAATGGAATTTTCCTTCATGGCCGTCAGCAGTTTCGGCATACCGGCGGTTTCCTGGAAAAAATCCACGTAGTGCAGGTGCGCATCGCTGTAGGTGTATTCGCGAGCGCTGGCGTTACCGCCAAGCACCAGCAAGCAGGCAAGACTCAAACGATACAGGGACACAATTAATCTCCGGCAAGTAGGCATAGCCTAGACCCCGCCCTGACACCAAGGGTTCATCCCGCAGGAAAGTGGAACGCGTACCGGTGGGAATGCTCTATAACTGCAAGGTCTTTTTTGATCGAACGACTTTTCCTACTGCCAGTGAGGTTCCCATGACCGTTACCGTCAATACCGTCTCCGCTGAAGGTTTTCGTCACACCGTCCAGATCGATGAACACGAACTGTTTACCGACGTACCGGCCTCTGCCGGCGGCGAAGGTACAGCGCCAGAGCCGCACGATTACTTCGACGCCGCACTCGGCGCCTGCAAGGCCCTGACCCTGAAGATGTACGCGAAGAAGAAAGACATCCCGCTGACCGGCGTGGGTGTCGAGGTCAAACGCGATAACAGTGAAGAACAGAAAGGCAAATACGCCCTGCATGTCACCCTTACCCTCAAAGGCGTGCTCACAGACGCCCAGCGCGAGGAACTGCTGCGAGTCGCCGACCGCTGCCCGATCCACAAGCTGATGACCACCAGCGAAGTCAGCATCGAAACCCACGCCCCACAGGGCTTCGACAGCCAATAATCACGCGGATGCCAGCAGCGGGTTATGCTTCTGGCATCACCCGCTCAGCCTGGAATGCACCATGGACACGCAACCCCTGATCATCCGCCCGCGGGCCGAAGACGTCGAAGGCCAGTCGATTCTTCGCCCGCTGCCGTCAGCCAAATGCCGCAACGTCGGGCCTTTCGTGTTTTTTGATCACATGCTCGAAACGGTTTACCCGACGGGCAAAGGCATGAACATCCGACAGCATCCGCACATTGGTCTGTCGACGCTTACCTATTTGTTTGAAGGCCAACTCCAGCACAAGGACAGCCTCGGCTCTGATCAGGTAGTCAGCGCTGGCGATGTCAGCTGGATGACCGCCGGCAGCGCGATTGCCCACGTTGAACGTACGCCGGAGCCGCTGTGGGATCAGAGTTTCACGATGCACGGCTTGCAGATCTGGCTGGCCTCGCCCAAGGAACATGAACAAGGCCCTGGGCATTACAGCCATCACCCGGCGGCGACCTTGCCGGTCAGCGATAACCTCGGCGTGCAGATTCGGATGATTGCCGGGTCAGGGTTTTGCCTGAAATCGCCAGTCCCGGTGCTTTCTCCTACGCTGTATGCCGAAGTGAAGATGCAAACGGCGACCACGCTGCTGATCCCCACCGAGCACGAAGAGCGGGCGCTGTATGTCTTGAGGGGTGATGCGCAACTGAACGGCGAAGCGGTCGAACCGCACGCGCTGGTGGTGCTGCCGGTCGGGGAAGAGATGAGGCTGTTTGCCGAGAGCGATGTTCATGCCGTGGTGTTCGGCGGCGCACCGCTGGATGGACCGAGGCGGATCAACTGGAATTTTGTTGCGAGCGATCCGGCGGCGATTGATGAAGCACGGCGTAAATGGGCGGCAGGGGATTGGCCGACAGTGCCGGGGGAAAGTGAGCGGATTGAACTTCCGCGTTAGGCCATTACCCTCACCCCAGCCCTCTCCTAGAGGGAGAGGGGGCCGACCGAGATGTCTTGCGCTCTACATCGACCTGAAAGATAGCGTCGACTATGGATTCACCCGAATCCTGCAGACGGTATTGGACCACTAGCGCGGTCAGGTCGATGTGCTGCAGGCAATTTTGGATTCACCCAAACTCGTTCAGGTCGGCGTATCTCTCGAGCACCCCCCAATCAGTCCCCTCTCCCTTTGGGCGGTCCGACGTTTCGGGAGGGTTAGGGTGAGGGGCTCTTGCCTTTAATGAGCAATCAGCCGCTAAACACTTCATCCAGCAAGTCATGCATCGACTTGAACGCCCGTTTGGCCGTTTTCGCGTCGTACATCATCTTGCCCGGCACGTTGGCGTGCGGGTCGGTAAACGAGTGCACCGCACCGCCGTAGCTCAGCAATTGCCAATCTACCTTTGCCGCGTTCATCTCGTCTTCGAAGGCTGGCAATTGCTCCTTCGGCACCAACGGATCGGCAGCGCCATGCAGCACCAGCACCGAGCCTTTGATGTTCTGCGCATCCGCCGGATTCGGTGAATCCAGCGTGCCGTGGAACGACACCGCCGCCTTCACCGACGCACCGGTGCGCGCCAGATCCAGCGCACAGCAGCCGCCAAAACAGAAACCGAACACCGCCAGCTTCGACGTATCGACTGCCGCTTCGCCCTGCTGCTGCAACTGCTCGAACGCAGCCTGCATACGCTTGCGCAGCAGTGCGCGATCATCCTTCAGCGGCATCATCGCCGCACCGGCCTGATCAGCATTCTGTGGACGCACAGCCTGACCGTAGACATCAGCGATCAACACCACGTAGCCCTTGGCCGCCACCGACTTGGCGATCTCTTCGGCCCCCGCGCTGACGCCCATCCAGTTCGGCGCCATCAACAAACCCGGGCGCGCGCCTTTATGCTCGGCGTCAAATGCCAAACGACCTTCATAAGGCTGACCGTCGATCTGATACACCACGGAACGTACAGTGACTTGGCTCATTTCTGACTCCTGATTACTTGAACACCAGAATGAAAAAACCCGCCGAAGCGGGTTTTTTTACAACGTGATCAAACCGACAGTTCAACCAGCAGCTTGTTCAGACGGCGCACATAAGCGGCCGGGTCCTTCAAGCTGTCACCGGCAGCCAGGGCTGCCTGATCGAAGAGGATGTGCGACAGGTCGCCAAAACGCTCTTCGCTCTGCTCGCCGTCGAGTTTTTCGATCAGCGGGTGGCTCGGGTTGAATTCGAAGATTGGCTTCGAATCCGGCACCTTTTGCCCGCTGGCTTCGAGGATCTGGCGCATTTGCAGCCCCAGGTCCTGTTCGCCAATGGCGAGAATCGCTGGCGAATCAGTCAGACGATGGGAAACCCGAACTTCCGCCACGGACTCACCCAGAGCAGCTTTCAGACGCTCGACCAGACCTTCTTTGGACTTGGCGACTTCTTCTGCGGCTTTCTTGTCCTCTTCCGAGTCCAGGTTGCCCAGATCGAGATCACCACGGGCCACGTCGACGAACGACTTGCCGTCGAAGTCGCTGAGGTAGCTCATCAGCCACTCATCGATGCGGTCGGTGAGCAGCAGCACTTCGATGCCTTTCTTGCGGAAGACTTCCAGGTGCGGGCTGTTCTTCACCTGCGCGTAGGTTTCGCCGGTGAGGTAGTAGATCTTGTCCTGACCTTCCTTGGCACGCGCCAGGTAGTCAGCCAGACCGACGATCTGCTCGCCCTCGTCGCCATTGGTCGATGCGAAACGCAGCAGACCGGCGATTTTCTCTTTGTTGGCGAAGTCTTCTGCCGGGCCTTCTTTCATGACCTGACCGAAGTTCTTCCAGAAACCCTTGTATTGCTCAGGCTCGTTCTTCGCCAGTTTTTCCAGCATGTCCAGCACGCGTTTGGTCAGCGCCGACTTCATCGAGTCGATGATCGGGTCTTTCTGCAGGATTTCCCGCGACACGTTCAGCGACAGGTCGTTGGAATCGACCACGCCTTTGATGAAACGCAGGTACAGCGGCAGGAACGACTCGGCCTGATCCATCACGAACACGCGTTGCACGTACAGCTTCAGGCCTTTTGGCGCTTCACGCTGGTACAGATCGAACGGTGCGCGGGCCGGCACGTACAGCAGCGAGCTGTATTCGAGTTTGCCTTCAACCTTGTTGTGGCTCCAGGCCAGCGGGTTCTCGAAATCGTGGGCAATGTGCTTGTAGAACTCCTGGTATTCCTCGTCCTTCACTTCAGTGCGCGGACGGGTCCACAGGGCACTGGCGCGGTTGACGGTTTCCCACTCGAGCGCTGGCGCCTCTTCGCCTTCGGCAGCCGTGACTTCTTTCGGCAGCTCGATCGGCAAAGCGATGTGGTCGGAGTACTTCTTGATGATGTTGCGCAGACGCCAGCCATCGGCGAACTCGTCTTCCGCAGCTTTGAGGTGCAGGACGATGCGAGTGCCGCGCTCAGGTTTTTCGATGTTGGCGACTTCGAACTCGCCCTCACCTTTCGACGACCAGTGCACGCCTTCGCTGGCGGCAGTACCGGCGCGACGGCTGTACACGTCGACTTTGTCGGCAACGATGAAGGCCGAGTAGAAGCCAACACCGAACTGACCGATCAGGTGCGAATCTTTTTTCTGATCGCCCGACAGATTCTTCATGAAATCGGCGGTGCCCGACTTGGCGATGGTCCCCAGGTGGGCGATCACATCGTCACGGTTCATGCCGATACCGTTGTCTTCGAGGGTGACGGTCTTGGCGTCCTTGTCGAAGCTCACACGGATTTTCAGATCTGCGCCACCTTCGAGCAACTCAGGCTTGGCCAGGGCTTCGAAGCGCAGCTTGTCTACAGCGTCAGAGGCGTTCGAGATCAATTCGCGAAGGAAGATTTCCTTGTTGGAATACAGCGAATGGATCATGAGGTGCAGCAGTTGCTTCACCTCGGTCTGGAAGCCCAGGGTTTCCTTTTGAGTTTCCACACTCATGGTCATCAAACTCCAATCAGATGGCATTGGCCGCGACCCGAATGGTCTGCGGCGGGTTGTCATCTGAGTTTGGGGCAGTGTTCAGGATTTCAAGGGCTCATCGATTTTGAAATGCGCCCGAGCGGTCGCAATCGGTTCGCTTTCGGTACTTTGCCACGCCGTGATGGCAACGTTCGCCACCCGCCGCCCCTGCCGGCAGACCTGACACTTGGCCCAAGTGTCGCGAAACTGCCCGGCCCGCAGATAATCGAGGGAAAAGTCGATGATCTTCGGCACACCCGGCGCTCCGGTGAAAATCAATAAATGCAGGGCTGCGGCCAGTTCCATGAACCCGGCAATCACCCCGCCATGGATCGCCGGCAATAAAGGGTTACCAATGTTGTCCTTGTTTGCCGGCAGCTTGAATAGCAAGTCATCGCCTACGCGCGAGCACTCAATGCCGATCAGCCCGGCGTACGGAATCAACTTGAGCAGCGGTGCGTAGTCGCCCTGCGCATGGGCCTGCTGCAACTGATCCTTGAGGTCGTCGCTCATTGCCCTTCTCCCTTGATAGCGCCGCCGAAGCCTTTGGTGCCCCTGATGTTTTTGCCCATGCGCATAAAGGTGCCGACGACGTGGGCGATTGGCTGCTCGGGATCGTCCTGGTAAGCAAAGCCGCGAGCGAAAATCACATCGGTTGTCACCCGATAGCACTGAGCGAAGCCGTAGACATCTTTGTTGGGCTCAGCAGCGTGCATGTAGTCGATGCGCAGATCGAGGGTCGGGCAGACTTCGAACTCCGGCAGCACGCACAGGGTCGACATGCCGCACGCGGTGTCCATCAACGAAGTGATAGCGCCTCCATGAATCACGCCGGTCTGCGGGTTACCGACGATTTTCGGGCTATACGGCAGGATCACCGTGAGCCCCTCGGTGGAGGCGCTGTGCACTTGTAATCCAAGCACCTGGCAGTGGCGCAACGCCGAAAGAAATCGCGTTGCACGCTCAAAAACGGGGTTTTCAGCCATTTGATAATTACTCTCGTTAGAGCCTTTTGCCAGTAGTAGCAAACACGCCAAAAGTTCCACTGAAAAACAATGTTATATATTTGAAAGAATTGAGGAACTTAACCCTCGGCGCTGAGTTCTTAATGCCAGTAGTTATTTTCCATAAGGAGATACACCCCATGCGTAAGACTTTAGCTATTGCCTTGATGTTGACCGCTTCCCTCGGTCTCGCTGCCTGCGATAAAAAATCCGAGGACAAAGCTCAAGATGCCAACCAACATGCTGAACAAGCTCAGCAAGACATGAACAAAGCTCAGGATAAAGTGAACGACGCTGCGAAAGAAAACGCCGAAGCTGCCAAAGCTCAGGCTGAATCGAACGCAGCTGCACAAGAAGAAGCCGCCAAGAAGCAATAATTTGCTTTTTGGTGTGACAAAAGAAAACCCGCCAAGTGCGGGTTTTCTTTTGTCTGCGTTTTATTGCTAATACCGATTTAGAGCAGGACAGTTCTAAAAGTCGGACTAATCATCAGCAACAACGAGCACACCAAGCCGACCAGCCAGACCAGACTGCGCAACGCAGGCCGATCAGCCAGGTATAACCACAGGTAGATGATCCGCGCGATCACAAAAATGATCGCCAACGTATCGATCAGCCATCCCGCTGTTTGGGTGGTGTGCGCCATCAACACCCCGACCGCGAACAATATGAACGCCTCGATACTGTTCTGGTGCGCAGCCAGCGCCCTCGCGCCGTAACCGGTGAGTTGCGCCTGCTGTTGACGCGGCACATGGTTGTTGTAACCGCCCTGCTCTTTCATGGCCTTGCCCACCGGCAGGCGCGCGATATAAATCAACAGGGCACTGATAAACACACACCAGAACGGAATACTCATCAAACAGCCTCTTTGTTTGCTTCGGGGATGGGTGCTTCTGTAGGGGTATAGACCATGACATCGAGAACGTCGGAATGAAACTCGCGGCGGTACAAGACCACGACCACACCAGCACTCATGAACATGAACAGCCACGGGCTGACGAACCACGCCAGCATGCTCATGCCGAAGTAGTAGGAGCGCAGACCGAAGTTGAACTGGTTGGCCGCCATTGAAATCACCCGCGCCGCTCGCGAAGCGAAGGCTTTGCGCTCCTGCTCCGAGACTTGTCGCTCGCCGATCATGGGTGCCGAACCCACCAGAATCGCCGCAAAGTTGTATTGGCGCATGCACCAACTGAACGTGAAAAACGCGTAGACAAATACCATTGCCAGGCACAGCAACTTGATCTCCGACATGCCTTGCGAGGCCTGCTGCACCATCGGAATATCTGCCAGCAATGACACTGCGCGGTCGGAAGCCCCCAGCACGGTGAGGATACCGGCGAGGATGATCAGGGTGCTGGAAGCGAAGAACGAGGCGTTACGCTCAAGGTTGCCGATCACGCTGGCGTCCGCAATGCGGTTGTCGCGCAGCAACATGCGGCGCATCCAGTCTTCGCGGTACAGGTGCAGCACAGTGGCCAGACACGCGGTGTCGCGGGCCTTCCAACTGGCGTAACGGGTGTAACCGCCCCAGCAGATGACAAACCAGAGTGCAGCGAGCAGATGGATCAGATTGGCCTGGATGAACGACATGCGGTTCCCTGTGATGTGTTGGCGCTGTACTGATGACCTGTGGGAGCGAGCTTGCTCGCGAAGACGATTGTACATTCAGCATCAATGCTGACTGATCCACCGCTTTCGCGAGCAAGCTCGCTCCCACATTAAAATTTGAGCAACCCTTCGACGTTAGCTCAGGGAAAAAGACACTGCCTGATGCCCATAAAAAATGCCCCGTATCGATTGATACGGGGCATTTCTGTTTAAGCCTTAATGACCCGCTTATGGCGGGTCAGGAGACGACATCAGGCAATGGCTTCGCTGCGCTTGCCCAGCAGGCGATCGCAAACTACCGCGACCACCAGTGTCATCACGCACGGCACCAGCCACGCCAGGCCCTGCTCGCTCAGCGGCAGGTTGGACAGCTGCGACGGCAGCCAGTCGACGAGACCGGCGCCTTTCAGCGCATCGATGGTGCCGAACAGAAACGACACCAGCATCACCGGGCCGAGGATGCGGCCATGCTCATGCCAGAAGTCTTTGCAGAAGCTCAGCGCCACCAACACGATGCACGGCGGGTAGATCGCGGTCAGCACCGGGATCGAGAACGCAATCAGCTTTGTCAGGCCGAGGTTGGACACCAGCAGCGAAAACGCCGCCAGGATGATCACCAGCGTCTTGTAGGACAGTGGCAGCACACGGCTGAAATAATCGGCACAGGCGCAGGTCAGACCGACCGCCGTCACCAGACACGCCAGCGAGATCAGCACCGCAAGGAAACCGCTGCCCAACGAGCCGAAGGTGTGTTGCACATAAGCGTGCAATACCGCCGCGCCGTTGGTGGCACCGACGGCTACTTCATGGCTGCCGGAACCGAGACGGAACAGGCTGATATACACCAGCGCCAG
This sequence comes from Pseudomonas sp. NPDC098747, assembly GCF_044760045.1. Taxonomy (NCBI): domain Bacteria; kingdom Pseudomonadati; phylum Pseudomonadota; class Gammaproteobacteria; order Pseudomonadales; family Pseudomonadaceae; genus Pseudomonas; species Pseudomonas sp. NPDC098747. The sequence continues at coordinate 55,236 of NZ_JBIWAL010000036.1, forward strand.
ACCGACACCGGCAATCAGCCCTGCGATGATCGCGTAACGGGTGATCAGCGCTGGTGACTCGACGCCACGGGAGCGAATCGCGTTAACAATGACAATACCGAACACCAGTGCGCCGAGGGTATCCATGGTCAGGTAACCATTGATGAAACCCTGGGAGAACGGCGCCGCCACGTATTCCGGCGTGCCATGACCGATATCACCGGCCGGCAAGGCGAATGCCGCGATGCCCAGAACAGCCAGCGCGATGATCTTCAACGGCGCGAGAAAACGCCCTACCGTGTCCAGCAAACGGCCCGGATACAGCGAGATGAAGAACACCAGCAGGAAGTAAACCGAACTGTAGAGGAACAGCGCCAACGGGCTCTCGCCGGTCAACGGCGCCAGGCCCACTTCGAACGATACGGTCGCGGTACGCGGGGTAGCGAACAACGGCCCGACTGCCAGATAGCACGCGGCCGCCAGAATGCCACCGGCAACTTTGCCGATCGGGCTGCTCAGGGCGTCCATCGCTCCACCGACCTTGGCCAGTGCAATAACGGTAACCACCGGCAAACCGACCGCGGTGATCAGAAAGCCCAGCGCCGCCATCCAGACATGAGGTCCGGCCTGCAAGCCGACGATAGGCGGGAAGATGATGTTACCGGCCCCGACGAACAGGGCAAACGTCATAAAACCGAGTGCCAGGATGTCCTGACCTTTCAAAACTTTCATTAAGGAAATACCACACTACTGAATCGGAATTTAGAGGGGGATTGCCCTGTGGGATTAGGGAAATGCTGTCGATCCGTATAGGACTGACCCGTAAAGCGCGCTGCATGCCTTGTGGGCGGCAGACGCAAAAATGGCTGCTAGCCTAACGAATTTGTCTGACAAACGCACTGTTTGGGGGCGAACTATCCGATACCCGACGTTTCTGTGTCGCGTTTTTGCATGTAATTGGGTAGGTGCCTATAAATCGCCTTCGCGAGCAAGCTCGCTCCCACACTGGAATGCATTCAAATGTGGGAGCGAGCTTGCTCGCGAAGAGGATGTGCCTACCGATGCAAATGCCAGAAACAACAAAGGCCACCCGAAGGTGGCCTTTGTTTGGTGAAGCGTCAGTTAAGCGCGAGGCTTACTTGACAGCCCAACCGGTCAGCTCGGACAAAGCCTTGCCGATGTCTGCCAGCGAACGCACGGTTTTAACGCCTGCGTCTTCCAGGGCAGCAAACTTCTCGTCTGCAGTGCCTTTGCCGCCAGAGATGATTGCACCAGCATGGCGCTTGCGTTTTCCCGATGGGTCAGTCACACGAGCGATGTAGTTAAAATATGGATTTGTTAGGTGTGCGTTGATT